>JAFGWI010000172.1 GCA_016937215.1 Spirochaetales bacterium
AATATAAACCTTTTGTTAAAAATAAAAATTAACCGATGGTATGAAACTGCATTAATAATTGTTTATATTTGGAATTGTAACTGCAACGAATTGCTGTTTATGGACGGCAGGCAACGCCCATAAAAGCATGATAACTAAACAAACACCAATATTTTAATAAATAGAATACAATTGAGGAATAAAAATGGTAAAACTTGAAAAAACAGATCACTCAAGAATAAGAATTGAAATACTTGACAAAGGCATTTATTGAATCAAGAATATTAAAAAGGAGAATGATAATGATAAATAAGATAAGCTTGCTTTTACTGAGCATAATGATAATTCTGCCTTCACTTTTATTTTCCCAGTCTTCAGGCGCCCAGGATCAATATAATAAGCAACTTCATAAGGCCGCACTATCGGGAAACCTTGAAGAGTTGAAAGATGCCCTGAAAAAGGGGGCACAGATAAATTCACCCAATACTTATGATATACCATGGTTTCAAACCTGGTATACACCTTTATACGAAGCCTGTGAAAAAGGGCATTTTGAAGCAGCAAAATATCTGCTGGACAAGGGCGCCGGTTTTAGGTTTTATGGCAAGTCCTATCTGTCCTGTTTATTTGGAGCTGTTAATTCAAAAAAAATTGAAATGATTAAATTGCTTTTTGATTATGGAATGACCCTTTCAGATGATAAGGGTAATGATGACAGCAAGTGCGTTTTGCAAGTGGACGGGCCTGACTCTGAAAATATTATTTTCTATTTGTTATCCAAAGGCGTAAGTATAGAAACATACGGCAATGAATTGATTACAAGATCAGTAAGGGCTGGCTATTCCAAGCTTTTGGATTTTTTACTCAAAAAGGGAGTACCTTTGGAATCAAAGGATGAAGATGGAAACACCCTTTTAATGCTTGCCTGTTCTTTCCGTAATTTTGATGTTGCTAAATATTTATTAAAACAAGGAGCTGACATTGATGCATTGAATGACCGTAAACAAACAGCACTGTCAATAGCCTGTTACAGTACAAAGCTTGATATTATGGAATTCCTGCTTGAAAATGGAGCCGATACAGAAAAACAAATCGGTTCTAAAAATTTCGCTGAAACTGCAATTTGTGAGGTTACAAAACTGGATGCCCTTAAGCTCATGATCAAATATAAAGCAGACATTCATAAAAAAAACACTCTTGGCCAAAGCCTGTTGTGGAATTTTATTTTTGATATGGATGGTTTTAATTTTCTGGTTAAAAATGGTTTTGATGTTAATGATGTCAACGACAATGGAGAAACCGTGCTTTTCGAGGCCGCATTATCGGGCAGAATTGAAGTTGTAAAGTATCTGATACAAAAGAAAATCAAAGTGAATGCAAGAAATTATGCAGCAAGAACAGCCTTGTTTCAAGCCTGTGAAAAAGGAGAAACAGAAATCGCGGAAATACTTATCGCCAATGGCGCTGAGGTGAAAATACAGGACAGGGATGGCATTAGCCCTTTGATGACGGCCAGTTTCCGAGGTTCTCCCCAGCAGGTTGAATTACTTCTCAAAAAGGGAGCTGACCCTCAAAAAATAAATAAAAGACCCATGGATTTTATGGGCAAAAAATTGACAGATAAAACTGACTTTAAAAATATGTTGAGATTATCAAAAGATTTATACGCCTGGGCTGCAAATATAGATGATTATAATGTTAATGCCCTTACCTATTCAATCATTGGTAAAAAACCGGAAAACACCGAACTGCTTCTTAAAAATAACGCTGATGCCAATTATGCCATCCAGAATGTTTCACCTGTTCTGCACCTGGCTGCTGCCTTGGGATATACTGAAATTGTGCAATTACTATTAAAATATGGAGCAGACCCCTTAAAAAAGGATGCCTTTGGAATGACAGCCTTTGATTGGGCAGTGGAGATGAATAAAGATGAAACTGCCGGGGTGTTAAAGGGATAAGTGGAAAACTTAACAAAAATTGACCGCTTCATAAAAATAAATGGCCAAGCGGTTGCATAGCAACCGTATATCCACCAGGTAATGAAAAAACTGATACAACACCCGGACTTTACTTTTGAGTACCGGAAATGGCAAATCACAGCATGTGTTCAAATTTTATATTTGAGACAGCTTTGATGTGGAATGTATCCATGTACCGAAAAAACTCATTTAATCTTTTAGTAAAAACTTCTAACGCTCGAGTCGAAAAATGATACAACTTGCAGTAGTTTAAAAAATTAAGTATAGTGTTTTGAAGCATAAGGGGGACCTCCTTTTTTTGTTTCAATCGACAAAATTATAAAGCCGGTTCCCTTATGTTTTCAACAGGCTCAGGCTAAAAGCTGTATTTTAATGGTTTACTGAAGGGTTTATGGGTTATATGAAAGGCGGCAAGCTGACTGTTTTGATTGTATGAGGCGAAGAGATGAAAAATATTATAATTATTGGATCAGGGATTGGAGGTTTAGCAGCTGGCAATTTACTTGCAAAAAATGGTCACAAGGTTACCATTTTTGAATCGAATAGCACTCCAGGCGGGTATGTGGGTGGATTTAAACGAAAAAATTTCTATTTTGAAAGCGGCATTCATTCCTTTTTAATGTCTGGCTCCATTTTCAAGTTTTTAAAAAAAATTGATGTGCAAGACAAGGTCCAATTTATAAAGCAAGAGTCATTTCGTTTTATTTCATCTGACTTTGATGCTGTCATAGGAAGTTATGAGGATTTTAAATCCATGCTTTTTAACGCATACCCTAAGGAAAACAGCAATTTAAGAAAATATTTTCAGGCGATGGATTCAATGTATGCTATTTATCCCATCTTATTTTCAAACAATTTTTCTGTAAAGAAAATTATATACGCATTGAAATTCTTGCTTCTCTTCATGCAATACGGCAACTGCACAATAGATAGTTTTATAAAACGCTATTTTTCAAAAAACTCTCCCGTTTATCGTTTTTTTAGAAGTTTTGTAATTTATCCAGATCAAATAGTCCCCATAACAGCGGGTGGCTTCTGGTTTTTATTCAAAGACCACTGGACCGTCCGAGGTGGAATGCAAACATTTACCAATGTGATTATTGATAAGTTTATTTCCCGCGGTGGTATTTTAAAGTTGAGATCGTCGGTTAATAATATTCTTGTAAAGAACAATAGAGCCATAGGCGTAATGAGTAACGATGTAGAATACAAAGCAGATATCGTTATTTCCGCCTGTGATTATAAAGAGACATTTTTAAAACTTATTGCCACCAATACTGTTTCAAAAGTATTTCTTGACAAAGTCACTGTTTCAAAAGTATGTCGGAGTTTTTTTGTAGTATATATTGGATTATCTATACCGAATGAAACATTACATGCAATAATGAAAACAGTGCAAATCCAATGTTATGATGTATATGCCGACAACAATGACATCGATGGGAAAGAGTATTTTAATCATTGTAAATTTTATATGGACTCTCCATCGCTTGAGAATCACAATTTAGCGCCACATGGCAAATCATCTATAATGATTCATACCCCAGCATCATATAATTGGATGAACACATGGGGAAATGGTAATCAGGAAGATTATAGAAAACTGAAGAACAGTGTAACGGAAATCCTCATTGAGCGTGCATCTGTAATAATTCCCGATTTAACCCATTATATTGAATACAAGGATGCTGCAACACCATTGACCTTTGAACGATATACAAGCAATTCAAATGGTGCTACAAATGCGTGGAGTTGGAAACCGAATGAAAAATATTATAATAGTCCAATAAGTGCACATGTTGTTACACCTATAAAAAATCTTTTAATCGGCTCTAGCTGGGCAGTTCAGTTGGGTGGCGTCCCTTATGCCATTAAAGCAGGAGAAATGTGTGCAAAAATCATTGGAAAAGACTAATTTAAACCGTCTCCCTTCATACAACAGCGGCTGTGGAGTTCGGGCGGAGTACTGCCCTCTCCCAAATTGCCCTTCGCTACGCTTCGGGCAACTTCTCATATTCGCGGAAGGTAAGCACAAAAACAAAAAAGGATTTACAATGAAAGAGTATAAACTAGTTTACAGGGGCCCTCAATTTAAAAATATCGATATAAACCCAGTAACATATAGTGATGGGTATTTTCAAACTGAATTAGATCTTGAATCAAATTTGTTTTTTGAATTGAGAAAGAATAATGGTATTAAACCTTATAAAATTAATGGATTAAAACCCGAAGAGCTGATAGATATTAAAGCCTTTTTTAATAAGAACAAAGATACTTTTTACTTTCTATTAAAAAAATCGGAGTTGATTGGAACAATACTTTATCTGAATAATTATATTCAATCATTATGTATCAACAGAATGTTTCAAAACAAATGATATGGCTCAAAATTAACAAAATTCGCTATGAATAAAATACTATCAGCTGGTTATGATAGCATTACCTTGAAAGTTATGGATGGTAATTTGCCAGCCCTAGAATTATATAAAAAATTAGGATTTATAATTGAAACCTAAGCGCTTTTTCGTTTTAGCGCCTGACAAAGAGAACAAGGTTCCGCTTTGCTCCACTCAAACGATTCCATTCGGTCGCAACTTCTTGTACTCTCAAAAGGATCCTCCTGGTTAGGATATCAGTTTCACTCAATAAATAAACAACTGATGAAATTCTGAATCCCGAAAATACAAAAAACAGGAGGTTAATAAGTTTCCTTAAACCGGTTGGTATGGCAGCGAAGGATAGAACCCACTTTCCGCAATAGAATAGTAATTTCTAATATTATAAACAAATAGAAAAGGCGATTTTGCAAATCGCAAATTCTTAACTCTAAATAATATAAAAAATTACCTAAATTCACTGCGAAATGTGGGTTAAATATCAGAGCATTTTAAAAGTAAGGAGATATAAAATTATGAATAATCGAGTTATTATAAAAATCCCGCTTTTTTCTTGTAATTATTCCAGCGATATTTTATCATGATTCTTACGGGCAGCATTGTGCAAGCGCTCTGTTTTAACAGGAAGGAGTGAATAAATGAAAATTGCGATTTTAACAATCGGGTCGCGAGGCGATACCCAACCTTATATCGCGCTGGCCATGGGTTTAATGCAAAATGGTTTTGATGTTAAACTGGTGGTACCAGAGAATGTTGCTGCTTTGGTTCATGAAGCCAATATTTCCTGCGCGACTCTTCCGATTGATGTTAAAGCCTCGATAGAAAAAAGGAGCAAAGATAAGAAATTTCAAAAAGGCATTTTTCAGAAAATTCGTATTGGCAAAAAGCGGATTAAAAAAGAACTTCCTCCCTTAATCGATGAATCCTTGGTAGCCTGCGAAGGGGCTGACCTGATTCTTTATGGAGGAATTAGTTTTAGTTTTTATTTTCAGATCCAAGAGTTTTTACAAACACCAAACTTGCCCTTGTTTTTGCAGCCAATTACCTTTACCAAAAAAATGGCTCCTATGTTTCTCCCTGTCTCTAGCCTGGGAAGTTTAGTGAATTCTCTGGCTCATCACTGGATGATTTGTATCCTATGGACGACCTATCGACATGGAATAAATGCCTGGAGAAAAACCAGAAATCTTGAAAAAATAACAAAGGGGAACCCCTTCAAAAAATTGTTTTCAAAGCAGCAAACAATGCTCTACGGATACAGTCCCAATGTCTTTCCGTCTCCCCGGGATTGGTCGCCTCTTCAATATCCGGCAGGTTACTGGTTCTGGCATAAAAAAGATGATTACCAGCCGCCTGAGTCGCTTGTGGATTTTTTAGAAGCCGGCCCCGCCCCTGTTTATATCGGCTTTGGCAGTATGGGCGGAATTCTGGGAGAAGACACGATCGAAATCGTCACAAAAGCCGTGAAATTGAGCAAATGCCGCGCCGTATTTTTAACAGGCTGGGGTCAGGAAGCAAGCGACAGGCTATCACCTGATATATATTGCATGGAGCAAGCTCCTCACGACTGGCTTTTTCCCAGGATGGCGGCCCTGGTTCATCATGGAGGAGCCGGGACAACAGCCGCGGGGTTAAGAGCCGGAAAACCGGCCCAAATCATCTCTCATATTTCAGATCAAATGTTCTGGAGTTTCAGACTGGTTGCATTAAAGGCAGGCTTAAGGTTTATTGATCGGAAAAAACTCACCGCGGCAAAACTGGCGCGGTCCATTAAAATCCTTTTAAACAATAAAGATCTCAGCCGGGGCGCCGCCGCGATAAGTGAAAAATTACAGCAGGAAGATGGTGTAGCCAATGCTGTCAGTTTTATTCAATCATATATTGAGCGTTATGTTAATTCCAATTGAGCTCTTCCACTGCCTGCGCGCAACTTTCCTGCCAAAAGAGGTTTGCATCAGGATCATCAAAGGTGCCCACATGAGTGGTTCCTGGCGAAATATAAAGTTCAATTTGGTTGCCGGCTTTTTTCATTTGATTAACAAAGTCTTCTGTGTGTCTAAAAGGAACCATTTCATCCATTTTCGAATGAATCATAAAAACAGGGGGCATACCTGATTGAATATGATGATAGGGAGAACAATTTATCGCCTTTTCCTGGTTTAAAAGAAGGTAGGAAAAAAAGGAGTGATCGACAACATTCACAGGGGCTGCGATGACAATGATCCCATTAGGAATGGAGCTAATCGTTTCATCCTCGGAGCTTTCCCTAAATTGCGGAAAGAAGGCTGTGCAAAGAGCCAGATGAGCGCCGGAGGAACCACCCATGGCGATGATTTTATTTGGATCAATATTGAACTCTTCAGCATGCGAACGAACCCAACGTATCGATGAATTGGCATCCTTCATGGCTTGCAGAACGCTTGTGCTGTTATTGGCAAAGCTGTATTGAACCGCCACGCCAATCAAACCCAAGGTGGCCATATAACCGGCGTCCTTATGGGACCAGGCCATTTCACCGCCGACCCAGCCGCCGCCATGATAATAAACCAGGGCTGTGTAGGGTTTTTCACGCTGTGAATCATAATTCTCGGGAAACAAAAAATGAATCTGCAATTTTCCGTGATCTGTTTGTTTGTAAAAACGGGCTGTAGTAATTCCTTCGGCAGTAGTCTCTTCGTTAATCAGAATACCCTTTAAATCAGCTTTGACATTGTTGGCAGCCATTCCAAGACAGGAACTAACACTCAGAATAAGGGCTATGGTAAAGATTGATATAAATTTCATTTTATTCCTCCGAATCATACTCTGGTAAATATAGATATCTCATAGATTATATAGTATCCCATAGCAACAGAGGCGTCAATCACTTTTTGTGTATTTTAAAAATCGACGGCAACTAAGATACAATTCCAGCCCGCACTTCTTTTTGGTTAGCCATAAGAAAAGCTGGGGTTTAAAACAAATAAGCCAATGAGCAAAGCAATGGAGTCAAAAAGCACTATTTCCACACTTTTCTCCTTCTTCCAAGAGATTTTAGTATCTATTGGCATTCTAGTGTCTTTATAAAAACTTGAAAGTTATCTGAATTCCATGATCAGGTCACTCAATAAAAAATTATCAATCATTCCATTTTTGCAAGAATTTCGATATTTTTTTATTATCCTATGAAAGATAGCTGTTTATGGAATTAGATTTTTCAGCATTGGTCCTTTCTGTATAGGGTATTGAATTTCATGGTAAGATGGCCAGTATTACGACGAAAAAAAACAATAGAAACAATGCTTAAGCATTATAAAAAAGGTCAAGCATTGTTTCATCTAAAAAAAATTCAGGGTTGAGAATGTTTAGTTAAATGAAGATGTATTTTTAATAACAACCATTTTCGATCATACATTTCTGTTCAAGATCAGCACATCCCCATCCAACACATCCTTCTGACCAGATATCCATACAATTAAGAGTGCATTGCCAGCAATCTTCAGTATCTATGCCGTAAAGTTCCTCACAATTTTTTATACATTCCTTCTCGCCATTTTTGCAATCACTTTCACATTTATTAAAATTCAATTGGCATATTCTACATGGGGTTTCGACAATTACAGTCCGAGTTTGTTGTTCTGCATTGTTTCCTGAACTGTCCGAGACATTGTAATAAATATAATAAGTGCCAACTGCTGTAGTATCAATGATATCTCCGCTGATGACAATATTGAATGAAATATCACCATCAATATTATCAGTAGCTGTTGCGCCTGGATCGATAAAGGTTTGGTTCTGAGGAATTATCATGGATGATGATCCGATTAAAACAAGACTAGGTGAGATTATGTCGGGAGTTGGGGTTGGGGTTGGGGTATCTGTAGCTGGCTCATCTGCTGGAATCGGGGTTGGGTTCAACTGAAATATTTTTTCAAAAATATCACAGCCAGTTAATACTAAGAAAATAAGTATTACAATAGAAATTAAAGTTGATACTTTGGTGTGTTTTGTTTTCATTTTTATCCTCCATTGGCATTGTTTGTTCATGAAGTTCGCAATTGATTTGATTTATGAAAATTAAGTTAATTACAAATTATATATTTTTATGGTTATATCTGCAAGTAGAATTAATGGTTAAAAGTCGTTCCATATCCTTTTTTCTTTTGAAAATTGGATTCTGAATAATTTTTTTCTAGAGAAATAAAATTCATCAGTTTATTTATAAAGTTGAAGGATATATTAAATCTTCATATGGCAAGCCAAGCACCACTTACACAGCAGGCGGCTTTTTCAAAGATAGTAACCAAAGCCCCCAAAAAAAAGCAGCTGCCAGTTAAGCAAATACAATTCTTGCTTTATCATCTTATCCTAGCTTCAATTTTTTTTTTGCGCCTTTAAAAATCCCCGGCAGACGCGATTCACCCCCGGCCACCGCCCCTCGCCTCTACCCCTATTTTCTGCCAGTAAAAAGATTCACCACCCCCCAGGTCATGGGGCGCGCCTTGACCCGGGAGAATCCCCATTCCTTGAACCAGGCAATAAGCTGGGAATTGGGATAAAAGCCCTTGATGCTTTGAGCCAGGTATTCATAGGCCGGGCGGTCGCCGGAAATGAGCTGGCCCATAAAAGGCATGATATAACCGAGGTAAAAAGCATAAACACCGCCGAGCACACCTGAAGGAGGCGGACCAAAATCCAGAAAAGCGAAAACTGCGCCAGGCTTGAGCACTCGGCGCACTTCCAGACACACCTGTTTCAAGTCAGCCTTTACATTGCGCAGGGCAAAGCCCATGGTCACGGCATCAAAGCTGTTATCTTCAAAAGGCAGCCTTAGCACAGAGGCCTCCTGGAACTCGATGTTAACCAAAAAAAGCTGGGCCTTTTTTTCAGCCAGGGCCAGCATCTGTGGCGAAAAGTCCACGCCTGTTACGCGGGCTTTGGGATAAAGCCCGCGCAAATCAAAAGCAAAATCACCGGTGCCAGTGCAGCAATCCAGGATCCAAGGGCAGCCCCTGAGCCCCAATGCCCGGCTGGCAGCCTGGCGCCAGTAAAAATCCCGGCCAAAACTGAACAAATGGTTAAGAAAATCATAGCGCCGGGCAATGCGGTCAAAAAGCTCGCTTACCACCGGGTTCCCCCTTGGGGTCCGCGGGTTTTAGCTTTCATTAGCGCCTTGATGCTTTTCCAAAAACCAGAGGCCCATATACACCTTGGGGTCTATCATCACGCCCCGGGCCCTTTGTTCTGCCAGAAAATCAGCTGCCTTGTCTATGTCCACCACATGAATAATAATATCCTCGCTGTCGTCACCACCGCCGGGGCCCGTCTTTTTCAGGTCACGAGCCACAAAAAAATCGATGGTCTCGCTGCACATTCCCGGCGAAGGCGGCCCCTGAGCCACAAGGGTCATTTCTCCAGCCTCATAACCGGTTTCCTCCCACAATTCCCGGACCGCCGCGTTTTTCATGGACTCCCCGGCTTCTTCGGGAATATCACCTGCCAGGCCGGCTGGAAACTCGATCACCCGGCTCTGCACCGGGACGCGGTACTGTTCAACCAGAATGATTCGCCCGTCGGTAAGTTGGGGCATGATCATGACAATGCCAGTGCAATTGACCCGCTCAAGGAATTCCCAGGTCCCGATTTTGCATAATTTCTGATATTTTCCTTTATATAATATTTCCTTATCCATACAAACCTCTTCTGTCAGGATTTTATTTTTTGTGCTTGCTCAGCTAAAAGCAATATGATTCTTTCATGCGTTAGGGATTGGAGCGACAGGGTGCCATTTTTTCAAAAATGGTACCCTGAAACCCGCAGGCACGGTAATTCCGTGCCGAGGATTTCGGAGCCTAGCAGAGTCGCGCAAAGCCCGGCCTGCTGTAATGAAATGAAAGCAGGCAACGCCCAAAGCAAAAATCAGCTGAACAAATACAATTGTTTTAACTTGCCAAATTCCTGAAAAAAAAGCAAGGCGCGAAAAGCCAGGGCCTGAGTTTACACCCTACTGCCCCAGAACTCACTTGACCAACCTGCCCTTCCCAGGGCACATTAAGCCATGGTTTGCCCCCTTTGTTCGTCACACACCCTGGAAAAGATCCAGGCGCCCCAAAAGCTCTACTACCGCTGTCTGACATGCGACCTGATTCATATTGATCCATCCCATTGTTTAGCACCGGAAGAGGAAAAAATCCGCTATGGCTTTCATAACAATTCTCTGGAAAACAAGGGCTACGTGGATTTCCTGATGCAATTCATCCATTTTATTCCTCCCGAACTCCTGACCCCGAAAAGCGCTATCCTGGATTTCGGCTGCGGCCCAACGCCGGTTTTGTCCCTGCTTTTGGAGCAACAAGGGCTTTCGCCTACTCTTTACGACCGTTATTTTTTTCCAGAAACACCCTGGCGCCGACAGAAATATCAGCTCATCCTGGTTCACGAAGTGATCGAACATATACAAAATCCTGCCGAATATTTCAAGACCTGGGGTCAAATCCTTGCGCCTTCAGGCCGCCTGATTATCCGCAGCCACTTTCACCCCCAGGAAAACAGCGACTTTCTCAAGTGGTGGTACATTCTTGACAATACCCACATCTCTTTTTTTTCAGAAAAGAGCTATGATTACCTTGAAAAGCAGGGCCTCTGGACAATCGAAGAGTCGGACAAAAAATCAATGATTATTTTAAAAAAAGCAGAACAGTATACTTGACATTTTTTTGAAAATAAGCGATTGTATCAAAACCAAATTGATTTTGGGGGCGTAGCGAAGCTGGTTATCGCGCCGGCCTGTCAAGCCGGAGATCGCGGGTTCAATCCCCGTCGCTCCCGAAACACTGAAACCGCAAGTTAAACTTGCGGTTTTTTTTGCTTTTTTTTACCATAGAACAGAGCCACCGAAAACACAGAAAATGTCTTGATTTATTCCATCAATTTTGACTTCCGGGAATTCTGTCTGTTAGAGATAAAATAATATGAAACATGAGGGAGAAACCATGGAGCCTGGCGAGATTCCAAGGGCTCAATTTCGCTGCCTTCATCCTCTTCGAAGGTTACTCTTTTAGACCCAAAAAATCCCCACAGGGAATGATAAACCTCACTCCCTGCCATCATTCTAATTCCGCAGCGAAGAAAGAGGCGCCGGAATCCGTCCGCCCCGGGCAATAAAATCCTTGCTGGAAAAAGGGCTCACCCTCATCACAATAGCGTCGCCCAAAAGGCCGCCGTAGCTCACCTTTTCCCCCACTTTTTTACCAAGCAAAGGAATCACCCGCACGGCTGTTGTTTTGTGATTAACCACCCCGATAGCCGCCTCGTCAGCGATGATGGCGCTCAGGGTTTCAGCCGGGGTGTCGCCGGGAACAGCAATCATATCCAGGCCAACAGAACACACACAGGTCATGGCCTCGAGCTTTTCAATGTTCAAAGAACCCCGCTCAACCGCCCGTATCATACCCGCGTCTTCACTCACCGGAATAAAGGCGCCGGAAAGCCCGCCCACATGGGAGCTGGCCATGACCCCGCCCTTTTTCACCGCGTCGTTAAGCAATGCCAGGGCCGCTGTTGTGCCCGGCGCGCCGCAGCTTTCGATCCCCATTTCTTCAAGAATATGAGCCACACTGTCGCCTACCGCCGGGGTCGGCGCCAAAGATAAATCCACAATACCAAAAGGAACATTCAGACGCCGGGAAGCCTCCTTGGCCACCAGCTGCCCCATGCGGGTCACCTTAAAAGCCTTTTTTTTGATGGTCTCGGCCACCTCGTCCATGGAAGCGCCCCTCACCTGCTCCAAAGCAGCCTTCACAGCCCCAGGGCCGCTAACCCCCACATTAATCACCTTATCGGGCTCGCCAATACCATGGAAAGCCCCGGCCATAAAAGGGTTATCTTCGGGAGCATTGGCAAAAACCACCAGTTTGGCGCAGCCAATGCAACCCCGGTCTTTTGATAAAAAAGCGGTTTCCTTGATGATCCGGCCCATCTCAGCCACAGCATCCATATTAATCCCAGCCCGGCTGGTCGCCAGGTTTACCGAAGAACAAACCCGCTCGGTCTCGCAAAGCGCCCGGGGAATGGCCTTGATCAAGGCCCGGTCGCCCGGTGTATAGCCCTTATGAACCAGGGCTGTAAAACCGCCGATAAAATTGACCCCTACCTCGCAGGCCGCCTTTTCCATGACCTGTGCCACGGAAAAATAATCCAGCCCCTGACAAGCTTCGGCCACAATGGCGATGGGCGTAACAGAGATGCGTTTGTTGATAATGGGAATACCAAATTCCAGTTCAATATCTTCACCAGTTTTCACCAGATTCTCGGCCGACCGGGTTATCTTGTCATAAATCTTCTGGCACAGCCTTTGTTCATCACTGTCAGCGCAGTCCCGCAGGGAAATCCCCATGGTAATAGTACGGATATCCAGTTTCTGGTCCTGGATCATATGTATGGTTTCAAGAACTTCCTGTTTGTTAATCATTTCCGCCTCCTAGTCTATGCGGTGCATGGCGCGGAAAATATCCTCATGCTGAATAATAATGGACAAGCCCAGTGACTGGCCCAATTCATCGAGCTCTTTTCGCAGCTCCTTTAGCTCCACCTTCATGGCCTTTAAATCCACCAGCATCATCATGGTGAAATACTCCTGCAAAATAGTCTGGCTAATATCCAGTATATTTACTTTAGCCTCAGCCAAAAGCTGGCTGAGTTTGGCGATAATTCCAATTTTATCCTGTCCCACAACGGTTACCATAGCTCTCACGGGTCTGTCCTCCTGTAAATTGAATGGGCCATTATAACCGGAAAAAAGCGTTTAGGGAAGGTGATTTGTTTCTCATAAATGGATGTGGGCGTTGCCTGGGGTGTAAATTCTGTTAAAAAGTATTGCCCCCATTTTTTATCAGCTAAAATATTTTCTATGGCGGATTAATCGTTGTCATTC
>JAFGWI010000173.1 GCA_016937215.1 Spirochaetales bacterium
TGCTTTGTTAAGAATTTGCGATTTGCAAAATCGCCTTTTCTATTTCTCTATAATATAAGAAATTACTATTTTAGTGCGGAAAGTGGGTTTTCTGTTTTAAAAAGTCGATTTATCTGGGAGGAAATAGCACGGTAATTTTGGTATTTGTTTTGAATATAGTCAGACAAGGAGCTGTCAGGACTAATGATACTTTTGACATGAATTCTGGAAGCAATGTGCTCCTGGATTTTATCTAGTGGAGCGCGATGGGTCGCGATAAGGGCATTGCCCAGTAGCTCGGAGTCATTTATTTCCAGGAGGCTCAGGGGTTTTGAGAACAACGAGGCTTTCATTTTCAACCAGGCAATATTTTCCGCCGGGCCTCCGGACAAGCGGATTTCCTTTATGTCCGCGTGTTTTTCCATTTCAACGAGAATATCCTTGGCAAAGAACAGCAAGCCTTCCATAAGGGCCTGAAAAACATCTTCCTTGCCGTGATGGGCTTCCAAACCCAGCAAGCTGCCTTTCAGGTTTTCGGGCCAGAGAGGTGTTCGTGATGGCAGGAGGTGGGGAATAAAAAGAATTGAGTTATCCAAACTGAATTGGGTGAAAACCTGGTTGGAAAGAGCGCTTAGATCCTGTCGCTTAATGCCAGTGAGCCGTAAAAACCATTCAATGGCCAGGCCTGACGCATTGATGATGCCCGATAAATTGATTTTTCCGGGTACCAGATGGGGAAATTGCAGCAAAGTCGTTGTGTTTATTTTTTGATTCACCAGAAGATTCATCCCTTCGCTTGAACCCATTCGGTTGCAGACCAGGCCTTCGCTGACAGTGCCGCTGCCAAGCAGGGCCATGAGAAAATCCGGCCCGGCGGCAAAAACCGGCATTCCTGGTTTGAGCCCAAGTGCCTTGGCTGGATTTTTTTGGAGGGTGCCAAGGGTTTCGCCGGGCGCGATAAAAGGCGCGAAATGTTCTGTTTTCAAGCCCATGGCTTTTATTGACAGGTCATCCCAGTAGAAATGCCGGTATTCCGAATTAGGTAAAATCGAACGCGCCTGGCCGCTTAGATAAAGGTTTAGCAGCTCGGGGGGTGGCAGGAAGAATGAAATGGCCTTGTATTGCTCCGGGAAGTTTTCTTTGAAATAGAGGGCTTTGGCAAGAAAAAAACTGGTATTTATATTTGGCGCTAGTGCTTTGATGTTTTCAGCTATCTTGATTTTCGCGTCCCAGCCAATGGCCTGGAAGGAGTTTTCGGCCAGGGCTGTGGCAGGAACCAGAGACGGCCCGTGGCCGCTGACCGCGATAGCGTCAATCTTGGCGGCTGTGAAGCTCTTGACCATGTTCTGAAGCATTGAAATCCATGTCCGGGGAGAAGATTGCAGGCCGGGAGCATAGTATTCCCGGCCATATTCCAATAGCTTTCCCTGTTCTGAAATAATGCCTGCCTTAAGGGAGCTCGTTCCTATATCAATAGAAAGTATCTGGTTCATTTTGAATTTATATCTGGCCCAATTCCTTGCGGATTTCATCCCTGATGGTATTGGCCAATTTGGTTTTTTCGGTTGAATCAAAACCCTGGATATCAATAGGATCCAGTATGGTTAAGGTTATTGTGCCTGGTTTAAGGAAAAATGATTTTTTGGATAGCATTTCCCGCGCACCCTGAATGGCAATGGGAACCATGGGCATATCTGTTTTCATAGCCAGAGTAAAAATACCCAGCTTGAATTCAGCCACTTCTCCAGTGGTACTTCGTGTCCCTTCAGGAAAGGCGAAAATGGTTTTTTTTGTTTTACTGATTGTTTTTACGGCTTTTTCAATCGACTTTTTGCCTTTTTTGGGATTGCTTCGGTCAATGGAAATATGCCCAATGGCTCTCATGGCCCAGCCGAAAAAAGGAATGGCAAAAAGGCTTTTTTTGGCAATAAAGGCCAGTTTAAAAGGCAAAGCCAGGTAAAGGGACAAAATATCGAGATAACTCTGATGATTGGCTACAAGAATGTATTGTTGTTTAGGGTCCAATTTTTCAAGACCATTGACCTTGATTTTTACACCACCAAAAACAGCGATTAATTTGAACCATAATAAGGCCATCACTCTTGAAGGGGTTTCTCCGAAAATACGAATAACAACACATAAAATGGCAAGGGTCACAGTTGATACAATGACCCATATAATGACAAAAATCGCTCGCAGAAAATTTAAAAATCTGATTACAGGATTCTGTTTCACTTTGGATGTTTTCCTTTCACATGCAATTTAATTCATAAATTATCATATCATAAAAAAATGCAGATTCCATATTTTCAAACACTTTATCTAAAATCAGGAGATTTATTCGTATTTTGCAAAATATAAAATAAATCAATTGATCATTCCAGATTCGACTTAATATAAATGAGATTTTAATAAATTGCTACCTCGATTAAGCGGCAAAAGGCATAAATCGTGATTATTAGATATAAAGTAAAACTGCTGATAAATCTGCAGAGAAATGGCATTACCAGTTTGATACTTGTTTTGCCATTCTGAGCTGCCTTCAGCTGTCACTCTAAGCTACCCCCCCTGCCGTCATTCTGAGCTGCCTTCCCGCTGTCATTCTGAGCTACCCCTGCCGTCATTCTGAGCTACCCCTTGCCGTCATTCTGAGCGGAGCGAAGAATCTCATTTGGCCTAGGCCAACCCTGTTCATAAACAAAAGCCATAAACCAGGCGAGATTCTTTCCAGACGCATGTATATAGTGAATGCCAATGAGCATTCACGCCAAATAGTGAATGCCAATGAGGATTCACGTCACCGAGCAATAAATGCGGAGCATTTACGACCAGGCCCAGGCTGCATGGCCGAGCAGTAAATGCGGAGCATTTACGACCAGGCCCAGGCTGCATGGCCGAGCAGTAAATGCGGAGCATTTACGACCAGGCCCGTCGTTCCTCCTCAGAATGACAGGTGTTTAAAGCAATATTCTTTTAATTCGATGGCCGATAAATCGGCTTTAAGCCTGTTCTTTTTTTGGATCTTCCTGTATTATATTCACCTTAGAAAGGTCATCTACTGTGGAAAATCTAAAAATACTGTTTCTTGGTGAAATTGTGGGCAAATCCGGGGTTTTTGTGATTAAAAATCTGCTATCCCGGTTCAAAAATGAGCACAATATCGATTTTGTGATTGCCAATGGCGAGGGGGCTACTCGCGGTTTTGGTTTGGGCAAGAACCACTCGATTTATCTTCATAAGCTGGGGGTGAACTGTATTACCTCCGGGGAATGCATTTATTACAAGCTCGACATGGTGCCTCATATTGGCCATGCTGATTATATTCTGAGACCGGTGAATTATCCTGAGAGGAATCCGGGGCGCGGCTGGGGTATTTACGAGGCCAAAGGAATCAAGATAGGTGTGGTGAATATCCTGGGGCAGTCGGGTTTTTCCAGGGTGCATCTGAAAAATCCCTTTACCTTGATGCCGCGAATTGTTTCGCAGATGAAGGAAAAAGCCAATATTGTTATTGTTGATTTTCACGCTGCCACTACCGGCGAAAAACAGGGTTTTTTCTTCCACATGGACGGCCAGGTTACGGCTATTATCGGTACCCACAGCAAGGTCCTTACAGCGGATGAACGGCTTTTACCTCAGGGAACGGCCATTATTACCGACGCGGGGCGTTGCGGCAGTATCAATTCCGTGGGAGGCCTTGACACTGAAATTGAAATTCGCAAATTTCTAACAGGCATACCGGAATATTCCAAGGCAGCCTGGGAGAATCTTGAAATGCAAGGTGTGGTCATGGAAATAACACCGGAAGGCAAGGCCCTCAGTATCGAGCGGTTCAGAATTGCCTGTGAGGAGATACCAGATGAACGAACAAGGAACAATCAATAAAATAAAGGGTAAAATAGCTGAAATTTGCATTAACCAGGAGTGCGGCCAGGGTTGCAGCCATTGCGGCTCCCATGGTAAAGCCATTACCATGAAAGCGGAAAATGATCAAAATTTAGATATTAAAATCGGTGACAAGGTGGAAATTTACGCGCCCGAAAGCCAGGCTATTTTAGTAGGTTTCATGATTTTTATACTTCCCTTGATTCTTTTTATCGGCTTTTATTATCTGGCTAATATGATTTTTTCCGACGCAGCCGATTATGTACCGGTTTTGTCCGGTTTTACCGGGATAGCTATCGCTTTTTTGATTAATCTGGTAGCAGGGAAATTAAAAAAATCTTCGGGCTATCCGAAAATCGTTAAAATAATTCAATAACAAGATGTGGTTGTTTTTACACGGCCATATTTTTTTTGAAAATGCATTTAAGAAAAGTTCCTAACTATTTAGCAAAAACAACTTGCTTTATGTTCAAAGTGCTTGCGCCCATGATCGGCCTGTTACCAGCCTAGACAGGGTAGATTCTTCGTCGTACCTCCTCAGAATGACAGAGGCTGCCCGAAAATCCGGGCAGCCTCTGTCATTGACAGGTGCTAAAAATTAATAATTCACCTGACTCGGATGCTTTTCAAAAAAATCAACCCGGGGTTCCAAAAATTTGAACTCGTGTTTTTCCGTATCGGGAATAAAATCATAAAGGGAGTCAAAAACCCGGTCCCAGCTCCAGAAATCCTCGCCCAGATTAAAATAGTCACGTATCATTTCCGTGCCCATGGGCGCGATGGGGTGCATAAGGGTGGTTGCCACTTTTACCATGTGAAAAGCGTCGATCAGAGTCTGTTTTCGCAGCTGGTCGTCCTCTTTTTCCTTCAAAATGTTCATGTCAGCTGTCCAGCGTTTGTTAATAGCGCGAATGTAATTATCCACAACCGTGATGGCCTGGTTGAATTCCTGTCGATACATAGCCTCTTCGAATTTCAGAATCACATCCTCAGCTTCGGACAAAACCTCCTGGCTGATCGCGCCCTTGGGAAGCTTGCCATTATAATAAGTTTGCATGGTGTAGAAGCAGGAACGAACAGCCCGGTTAAACACATTGCTCAGCAGGTTACCTTCCTTCATGACCGGATCGCCCTCTTTTTCATTGGCAGCAGGGTTCAAAGGCTTGGGCCGAAAACCCACACTGCGCTTGTTCAATCCCAGGCTGAAAAAGTGGGCCCTAAGCTGGTCGGCCGTGTAATGTTCAAGCAAATCCCTGGCCATGGGCGGCTTTACACTACCGCTTGAACTGGCTTTTTTATCCAAAAACAAAATGTGGTTGTTCACAACCAGTTGAGGCAGCTGAAAATCACCATCCTTGGGAAATGCCGTTGTTTCACTGCCCTGCATTCCCATTAACATGGCCATTTCCGCGGGGCCGTAAAAATACACATTATCTTCCCCGATAAACTGATAAACCTGAGCATCCTTGGAACACCACCAGTCTTTCCAGTTTTCCCTGGGCTGGCCTTGTTGTTCAAGGTAGGTCGATGTAAACGAAACAGGGGCCCAGAGCGATTCAGGCCACACCCAGAAAGTAAGCCCTGACACATCATCAATATCCGGGGCAGGCAAGCCCCATTCGATGTTGCCCGTAAGGCGGAATGGCACCAGGGTTTTGCCGTTTCGAAAACGGATCTCATGCTCTGTCAGAATATCACAGGCCTTTTCCCTGTGTTCCAGGGTTTTAAAAACAAGACGCATGGATTTACTCTTGCCCTCGGCCCTTTCAAAAGGCGGCAGTTTATCGGCGATCTCATTAAGCTGGTCTTCCTGCTTCAGGGTGATATGAATGGTAGGCGGTTCAAAAAACTCGCTCACGCTTTTCACGACAAAGACGCGGCAGGAATCGAGTTTTTCCACCTGGGAAACCCAATCCTTGAGGTTTTCAATAAAATCGGGCAGCCGGAGGTACCAGTTGGTCACCTCTTTCATCTCGGGTTTTTTCCCGGACAAAGTGCTTTTGGGATTCAGCAACTCGTGGGGTTCGTACTGATGGCCCAGGTCACATTCATCGGCATAACCCTTTTCAGAAGCGCATCCCTGAATGGGGCATTGGCCCAGAACCTGTCGGCCATTCAAAAAGGTTTCGTGCTCCTTATCGTAAAACTGCCTTGTGGAAAGCTTGACCAGATGGCCGTTCTTGTGAAGGGTCTTCAGGATTTCAGCGCCCAATTCCTGGTGGATTTCATTAGAACGGCTGAAACTGGAAGCAGCAAAAAGATTCAAGCTGATCTCGTAAGCCTCTAGAACCTCTTTTTGCCTGTTGTGGTTGTATTTTACAAAATCATCGATGGTTCCCTTAAAATCACCGGAAGCCGTTACCTGGCGGTAATGTTCCACGATGGGCGAACCATAACAATCGGTACCTGAAACAAAAATGACATTTTCTTTCCCAATACGATCGCGGAGAAAACGGGCGAAAACATCGGCCTGCACAAAAACACCGCCAATATGGCCAAAATGAAGGTCCTTGTTGCCATAGGGCATACCGCCTGTGATAATAGCTCTCTTTGGAAATGGAGGCCGTGATTTTTTTTCATTTGAATGGGAATCTGCCATAAAAATAACCTTTCCTGAGCAATTCCTGATTGCCAAACACTGTGAATATTCTGTTCGCGAAAGCGATCTGTCTTAAAAAACAAATCTTATTTGAAAAAACGATCAGGGTCAACTATAACAACAGGCTTGTCCAGGAATTTGGGCGTTTCCCCGATGCCCCAAAACTTTCGGTTGCCTTTTGAGACCCCTTTGGCAGGGGCATCGGGGCCGGGCCATCCGCTTAA
>JAFGWI010000174.1 GCA_016937215.1 Spirochaetales bacterium
ACTAAATTAATCGTATTTCCAGTCAAAAATTAGAAAATCTACAAAAATTAAATAGAAAAAATGCGTTTTTGAGGTGCGGAAAGTGGATTATAACTCACTGTTCATATTTTTATCATAAAATAAATTGATATTCAAATAAAAAAGCCCCGGAAATATCCGGGGCAATTATCTTTATGCAGTAAAAAACATTAATCAGCGTATGTCAAACTCTTTATCTAGAATTTCAGTATTAACACTAATAACATTATAGATAATTTCACTCTTCAATTGAATACCATTTGTATTAGTATCTGAAATTATTTTTCGAGGTACATAAATTCCATTTTTATTCGTATACGAGGTTTCACTTATGATCATAGGTTTATCATCATTAAACATAACAGTTTTTTCGGGCATTCCATTTTCATTAAAATAAATATCAACACGAGTTATATTAATACCGGTTTTAGCATTTGCTTCAATACCAGGATCCATTTGATAGCGGTACAATGTTTTTCCATTAATAACCGCAGTATCAGAAGCAACCAGCATGCTGGTATCTGCGTAATCTGCCACCCATTCTCCAAAATAATATTTGATGACATTATTGGTTTCATCAACACGAGTAGTTACAGCTCCTCCTTGTCCATCAATTTTTTGGGTAATATATTCTCCTTGTTGAATAATCACACTTTTTACAGGTTTATCAGTGGTTAATTTTAATAGATCCGGGTGTTTGAGATAAAGAGACATGATACTCGTCATTTCTCGAATCAGTGTTCCATCGGTATGGTACATTTTAACCGTACTGGATCCACTTCCAATAAAGGTCTGTATCTGTTTTTGATTTGCTTTGTATTTTGCCAGGAGACTATCTAGGTCCTGGGCAAATAAACCTGTCATAATCATTATCATAAAAAAAATCAAATATTTTCTTTTCATATTATCCTCCGATTATTTATTTTTAATATTTACTGTTCCACCATTTAATTCATGATTGATAATACTATAAATGGGTGTTTCATTTGTATTTATACCATCCCATAACATTATTGTAATGCTATCAGGATTATTCTCAATACAATTAACGCGAAATTTACATAAATTACTAGAATTTTTCATGGTACCCGTCCCTTCAAACTGGGCTGTGCCATTTTCTACAATGAACCAATCAATAGAAATGCTGTTGAAATTGATATTTTCATCACTTTGTTTAATTTGAAAATGTCCATCTGGCAAATCATTTTTAAATTTTATACTAAAATTAAATATCGCTTTACCCAAGGTACCGTATGCAGAGTTTGTCACGTCTACCCAGCCACCACTGGACGCGGATCCTGCTTCTGCATTATATATAACAGTTAACACTTCATCAGAGGTTTCCGCGAAGTATCCTGTGTTTAAAGCATCAACATGAATCATGTAAAAACCGGTTACCAGTGATTGAGTAAGCACCGCAACACCAGTATTATCGCAGTCTACAGGATATGAACCTGTAAAACTCAGGCTATTATCAGCGTTCTTTTTGTAAACTGTAAACAATACTTGACCCAAAGCTAAGTTGCTGCTGAATCCATCGTCTTCATCGCTGATTGTAGCTTTCAAGGTAAAACTATTCGGATACTGAACAATAAAATCACCATTATAAATAACCTGTATTGTTTCTGTTGTTACAATCAAATCTGTTTCATTGTGAGTAGCTCTTAAAAATAATGAATTATCCTGAACAAAGCTGACTTCTACCGGATAAGTACCAGCAGGTAGATTGATGGTCTCGGTAAATAATATTTCGCCATTTACGTCAGTTATAGCTGTTCCGATGAGGTTATCATCAATTTTCAGACTTAATGTCTTACCTGCAATAGCTTCTTCTCTTGCAGAGAGTGAAGCTGATATTAAGGTTTTATCGGAATATTGTACAGAAGTTGCGTTCAGGGTGATACTTGTTATCGCATATATCGAGAATTCAATAATATTTTCTGTTGTGTTACCCGCGTAATCGCTGGCGCTTACCACTAGTGTGTGATGACCCAAAGTTGTTACTTCTATTCCTGAACTATAGCTTGCACCATCCAGTGTTACTGTTTGATTTGCTATTCCTGATTGCATATCAGTAATAGTAATAACAGGAGTTGCTGTTTCTGTATAATCCTGATTATTTATTACTCCTGTAATAATAATTTCAGGAGCAATTTGATCATATACTGTCACTTTTGTGATAGCTGTTACACTGTTTCCGCTCAAATCACTCGCTGTGAATGTAACATTAGTTGTACCAATTGGATAATTTGATAACGCATTACTGGTTACCGCTACATTTCCGTCAACTAGGTCGATAGCAGTGGCTGATGGAAGTTCAATTGGTGTAAATTCTCCGGTAGCCTCCATATTTACATCTGAGGGAGTCGTTAAAACAGGAGGTGTTGTATCGGTGATTTCAATTATTTGAATCGCCCTGGAAACATTGCCGTTATCATCAGTGGCAGTCCATGTAACTTCTGTAATACCAAGCAAGAAACTCAATGGTGCGTCATTTAAAATTGTCACTCCATAAATATCGGTAGCACTTGCTTCTCCTAGGCTGACAGCTGTTTTAAAAGCCTCGGCTTCTTTCACTATATCTGCAGGTACGGTGAGTACAGGAGCTGTTGTATCAATTATCGTAACAACCTGGATCAAACTTATACTGTTGCCATTAACATCAGTGGCTGTCCAGGTTATGTTGGTACTTCCAAGTATAAAACTTGATGGTGCGTCATTTGTAATTACATAATCAAAAAT
The DNA here is from genome assembly GCA_016937215.1 of Spirochaetales bacterium. Classification (GTDB taxonomy): domain Bacteria; phylum Spirochaetota; class Spirochaetia; order SZUA-6; family JAFGRV01; genus JAFGWI01. The sequence continues at coordinate 2,761 of JAFGWI010000174.1, forward strand.
ATCCGTTGCGGTTGCCATACCAATATCTACAACTGTTTCTAAATCCTCTGCTTCTGCAGTTATATCAGCAGGAATGACCAGTTCTGGTGCAGTTGTATCAACAACAGTTATATACTGATAATCAACCCCTGCGTTTTCATATTTATCAATAGCTCTCCATAGGACCTCAGTTGTACCCAGTGGAAAAACAGCTGGGTTGGCTGAGGGCGCATAGGGGATTATCTCCTTGATTGGAAACAGATCTGTTGCAGTAGCCATACCAAGATCAACTAGTGTCTCTATTTCTGTCGCTTCAATGATTATATCTTCTGGAGCTGTGACAACAGGAGGTGTTGTGTCAACGACATCAATGAGTTGAGTACCGTAGCTTGTGTTTCCAAATCGGTCACTGGCAGTCCAGAGGATTTCAGTTGAACCAACAGAAAAAACAAGTGGAGCATTATTGCTTACTGTAATCGGTGGTGAAAGGTCTTCAACTGAAGGCCAGCCAATGTCGATTGGCATTGTTTCGCCAGTTGCTTCAATAACAATATTTTCCGGTAAGGTCATTTCTGGAGGAGTGATATCATGTGTAATATTGAGAACAAAATCCTTGTTTCGAATATTTCCCGCCGCATCCTTCAAACTGAGGCTTACATTATATTCACCATCAAGATAGGTATCCAGACCATCCCATATTAAATTATAAAAGCCAACAGCTTGATGATATACTTGATTCATGATTTCCGTGCCAACAGGATCAGTAATTCTTAAAGATACATCAGCTTCTTCTGATGTTAATGTGATAATGATATTTTGGATAAACGGGACAACCAATATCTGATTATTATAAATATTAAGTGTCACTTTTGGCACCCGATTATCCACCAATATCATGGATTGAGTAAAAGAAGTAATTTTTTTGTTACCGGCAGTATCGGTTGCTATTATGGTTAGTAAATAGCTGCTGCTTTCAACATCATTTCCGTCAGCACCTTTCCCATTCCAGTTGATGTTTAGCAGGCCGTTCATGGTACCGGCAGAGATCAGCCAGGTTTCTGGTTGAAAGATTGTTCCTATATAGGCTTGATAGCTTACCTCTTCATTTGCAAAGAGCTCTATACTTACGGAATCCAGTATACCATCGGCATTAGCCGGAGATATCATCGGTGTTATTGAGTTCAGAACAATTTCTGCCGGACTCAGGTCTACAACCATAGTCCGGGTTACCACTGTCTCGTTTCCTAAAGTATCCAGAGCGGAAATTTTGATCAAATAATCACCTTCATCGAGAATATTGTTATAAAGATCAGTCCCGTCCAATAGAGCAGGAATGGTCTGGTTCGCTATATTCTCGAAAGTCATAGATTTGATTAATTCATTTGATTGCTGCTTATAAACCTTTACATCAATTTGCCCTTCTTCGCTTGAAGTAATTGAAAGATTGATTTTATCATTCCTTCCATCATTATTTGGAGACAAGATAGATTCCAAATTATTGACTAAAAGTTCAGGGCCTTGTGTATCTCGTTTAACAATCACTTTTCTAAGTTCGGAATTACCCTCATAGAGATAACCGAAATAAAAATAGTTCATTCCTTCATAAGGCAGGCTTAAATCGTTAAATCCGAATTTTCCATTTTCATCTATCACTGTTGTCGCGGTTGGGTCTATTCCTTCCGGATTGAAAACCATTTGATTTGTTACATAAACCTGAACCACTTTGCCCGTATATCCGGCGCCTGTTATATTAAGATCAGAACTGTTTGTAAAATCAATAACAGAGTCAATTTCAGGAACACCCTCGACAGGTCCTTCAAGCACCACATAATATGAGAAGTGCTCAAGTGTTCCCCAGGCCCTGAGGTAGGTGTAGTTAATCGAGGAAGTATCAGATGTATAGGTTTCACTATTCCAGAGTATATCTTCAGAAATAACAGCGCCAGCTTCATCAAAATTCACTTTTATAAGTTCTTTTACAGTAGGAACAGCAACCAAATGTCCATCCTCCCGGAGTTGATAAATCACCAGTTCCGCGGGATTCACACCTAATTCATCCAGTTCGGTTCTATTAAAGGTAAATTGAAGTTGAGGTAATACAGTAAAATTATTTTCCGATGTGGTGGATAGTTTAATCACTTTCCCAAGAGGCGCGATGTCCGGCATTATAGCGACATCCTGGACATCTTCCAGATCAACTGAATCAATATTTACTATTATATCAGAATCCAGGGATCCTTCAGGAAAAATGATTTTCGATTGACCGCCAGGTGAAGATATCTCGGCTGTTCCAGAACCCGTATTGAGTAAATGTCCGATATAAACATCTTTAAAATCCACATTAACTTCGCCAGCGACTTCTGAAACAAGTCGTAGGGTATATAAACCGTTCAAGCCGGTTACATCCCAATAGGTCACGATGTTTTTAAGTGAATCAGAATTATAAATTGGAATGTCATTCCAGAAGTCAAGGTCTTCACCCATATAGCTTAATGTCACATTTCCTTGGGTTGCTCCATAAATGGCAATGAGCTTTCGCGGTGATTGGTGACTTGTTTCAAGAACAAAAGCGTCAGAAAGCTTCAAACCTTCACCAAAATAAGCTATATTTTTCACAGTCAAGCCTTTATAGGTGTTTCCATCAAGGCCTAAAACCTGAATATCATAGCCATTTAAATGGCCGGTATTGGAATAATCAGGAATTGAATCACTCATAATGATATCATTGTTATCGATTGGATTTCCCATATCATCACTATGAAACATGTTTCGTGGAGAATGATCTTCCCCATATGAAAAGGGGTAAAGTTGCGAAATCCGTGTTTCCTTGAGTACACCATATCGATTGAGTTGATCCAGATCAATATCCTTACGTTCTGTCTCAAGTGTGTCGCTTGGTGTTTGAGAATCATCAGCCAGCGACCAGGCCGCGTCGGTAATTGACAGGATATTAGAATCATTTATGATCAATTTATCATTTACATTTTGATTGTTTATGCTTTGTCCTGTAACACCTGTCAAAATAATATTGTTTGATACAGCATCAGTAACAAGCCAGGATTTTATATTCACATTATCGGGTAGATTTAAAATACTATTTATTTCAGGCAAAGCCAGTTCTGCCTGATATCCGGTTAATGGATCAAAAGGCATGGACAGTGAATAACTATGGCTCGTTGAAACATCGGAAGCAAAATAAATATTTTTTTCACTATCTATTAATGCTGGTACCGTAAAATAAGGAATAGAAACATCATTACCAGGTCGATTCATATTAATATTAGCACTGGGGATTCCCAAGGCTTGATCACCAATTTGATGGCCGTTAGTAAAATCTTCTTCATTTGCCGGAAAAGGATAAGCAAGATAATCATATGCAGAACTTGTAACAGAGACTTTAACTATGTGAGTATATAAGGAAAATATTGGAGAAATCCTAGTTGCGTCCACATTGACATTGAAGTTTATTTTTCCATCAGTATAGGTGTTGTTCTGATCAGAAGATCCCAAAGTAACAGGAATGCTATTAACACCTGAAAAATTGGCAGGATCATATATGACAGGATTAAAATTAAGAATATTAGTAACATCATCTGATTCAGGATTATCATAATTTTCGCCTGCATAGTAGAAGCGGTATTGTAAATTGGTCCTGCTATAGCCAGGAGGAGCACTTGGAACTCCCAAATCTGAATATATGTTATTTGTTAACAGAGTTGCTTCACGGGTTATTCCTTTTTGAGCATAGCCAGTCTGGTGAATATAATAGGTCGGACTTGATAAATCCGGACCCATAAATGCCATTCCATCACAGTTTGCCAGAAAATCAGCTTTTGTCAAGTCAATATCCGAACCTGTTAATCGGAAATTAAATTTTACTGTAATTCTAAGATCAAAGGCTCCGGAACCTTCTCGACTATGGACACTGACACTATTAAGTTTCAGGTCATCATTTTTCTTAACATAGGCTGTTCCTGTATTCACACTCCAGTCATAAGCATTAACAGTCAGATCACTCATTGCAGGGACAAATGGCCAGTCAGGGTTTCCTACAATTATTGATGCATAAACATCCACATTCAGATTATGCTTTGTTATGCTATTGGTTTCCTGGATAAAGCTAATGGCGTCCCAGGAAAATGATTTATTCGGATCACCATCGCGATATTCGTAAACATCACCAAAAAACCAGTCTTTATCTCTTATTTTAAGGTAAGAAATATCCAACCCTGCCTGTAATGTGGTATAAGTTGCTCTTAAAGCAGCCATATAGCCTAGCTCAGGATAGGCCTCAACTTTTTGTGTTCCTACAGCATCCAGAGTGACATCCACATTTCGATCAGGTACATACTGACCATTGGCTTCTACAGTAACTTGGTATTTGGAGTCACCTTGGACAACTTGTTTATTATTCAAATAATCTGATCCTGTAAAACCAAAAATGGCAGCCTGAATAGTTGAATTAAGATTAGCAGGTGTAGTAACCTCTATTCCACCCAAAACCGGATAATTTAACCGATCAGCCACAATCGAAGGCCCGCCATCTGCCGGGACAGCTGCGACTCTGAAAGAATAGCTGCCATTTTCTACCAGGGTATTAAATTCATCTGTGCCATTCCAGCTGAATGTCGCGATTCCGGGATTATCAAGGCTCGACGGAGTCACTGGCAGTACTTTGACAATGCTATCAGTATTGTTTAAAACCTCGGCTGTAAATGTTGCTGGCTTATTCACATGGAGTTTTACAGTTGCTGTATCTTGTGTGATTAAGCCTGGTTGAATTGAATAATTATCAACTGGATCAATCTCAAAATTAAAGGGTGTTTGAATATTATAATCAATACTATCTTCATCCACACCACCTAGGTTTCCATATACCTCTACACCGATCGTATATGTTCCGTTAGGCACATAGCGACCAAACTCGTCTTTACCATCCCAGATAATAGGGGGATAGAGAGAACCAGGATAAACCGTAACATTTCCAGGGGCAGCCAGAATCTTATTGGGCCCTATGTAAATATCGGTTATTGACATATCAGCTGTGGCTATAACGCTTAATTGAGCTGCATTATCCACTATAAAACCGATTTTATAAAAGCTGTAAGGCTCAACAGTAGTACTCACTGAAAGCAATTTGCCATCCTGTAATAGAGTCAGAGGATCTGCCATTTGAACGCCATCCTGGTCAACAAAATCATGCATCATGTGAGTGGAATCCAGTATTATCAAGTAATTTATATTTAAAGCCGTGTTATTCTGGGCCTGGATGTAAAAATGCCCATCCAAGGCTTGATAAACAAAAATACCACTTTCGGTATCAATGGTCGGCTCACCAATAATGTCGGTTGAATTAAGATTATAATACGATTCTCGTTTTACAATTTTATTGTTAGCATCTTTAATATAGGAAAAAACATCTACCGGATTATCGATGGTATGGTTCACCGTATAAGTGATGTTTAAATTACCATCAACTTCAAAATTATGGTCACCAGGACCTGGTTTATAAATCGGATCGATTTCCACATCAACCACATGGTTTGTGGTCTGCATGATTCGAAAATAACGAACTGTTCCAATTCTGTATCCACCGGATTCCTCAGCCACAACGAGAAGGGTAATCAAATCTCCATCAGTTACAGGCAAGGCCGTAGTATCAATAGAGCCGAGAATGTTCCCATTTTCAACAGTAAAACGTCCCCAGGAAATAGGCCAGAGATCATTTCGCTGATAAGCAGGAACCTGAATTCCTGTATTATCCCAGGCTGATAATTCGTTATAGTTTATGGGCAGGTTATGAATTCCAATTTGATAATAAAGTTCAAAATGATCAAAAGCCAGGCTGTTATCAAAACGAGGATCAATCACATTTCCATGAATAGTGGTTACGCCTTGAATACTGGCTGCTTCTTCTGGATAGGTGATTTCCGGAGGAACAGCGGTTTTAATAAATGAGACCAGCTCTTTGGTTATGTTTCCATACCGGTCTTCAACAGAAATTTCAAAGAAATATTTTCCATCAATCAAACCCATCGGAAGAGTAAGAAGCTGATCATAATTATCGTTTGAAAGAAGTAAATCATTGATAGGTGCAAATCCTGGAACATCATTTCCATAATTGTCAACCAGATTAATGCTTAGAGGGAGTTGAGTTGAAAGGTTTTCAGATACATCGTAGGATTCGTTCACATCAAAACTCAACTGAAGGGTATCGATACCTGGAGAAACCACAAAGGGATTGGCAAAGGCATTTTTGATATTTGGCCGTGTTCTGTCGACAATAATGCCGGTAAAGGTATTAAAATCACGCGTATTTCCCAAAGCATCTTCTGTGGAAATACGGATTTCGTATTGCCCATCTTTAAAAACATTCACGCCTTCAAAGAAGTAGAATAAAGTAAATGTTTCTTCTTCGCCTGAACCAAAACTTTCACGGGATAAATTAAACACTTCACCGGTGGTAATGTTTTCGACCTCCACATTTACTGTTCCGCTATCTTCCCAGGAATCTAAGGTCATGGCATAACTCAGATCCAGCAATCCTGTTTCCAATGTCAGTAGATAACTGTTTATATTTAGATTGCTGAGTATGGGGGCTTCCCGGTCAATAGTGAATGGATGACTGTACTGACTAAGGTTTCCCAATCGGTCTGAAGCTTCAACTTCCAATTGATAAACACCATGATCCAACTGAGAATCATCGACCCAGCCATTCCAGCCTTCGGCAAATGCGCCTAATCGATCATTATTTGTATTCTTAAGTCCGGTGATAACTGTTCCATTATGTGAGACTTCTGCTTTTAAACTGGATAGATAAATGGTATCAACCGGATAATTAATGGGGCCGTCCACAAAGGGCACTTCATCATTCACATAAAACAACAAACTGGCTGACTTATCTTTATCGTTGTTTGAAAATAGAATATTTTCAGGAAATGAGATCTCAGGACCTGCAGTATCAACCCAAAATCGCCAGGATACATTATTCTCAATACCATAAAGACTGGTCCGAATTTCAACAATATGACTTCCCTGGGAAAGACCATATTCCTCAAAACTGATTGTGTAATTGGCATTATCCAGGTTTAGATTAGGAACTTCATAGCCATCAAGATAAGCAGTGAATTCCGCATCATTAAACCAACTCTCGGGTTTTACTGCACCTTCGGAGATATCCAAAGCCTGAACAGCAATCACCGTATCTTCGGTATTGATATACTGGTTCTGTAATGGGGAAACCGGTCTTACATAAGGCGGCACTGTAATTTGCATCAAATCCAGGGTTTTATAAAAAAAGCCACCAAAGGGGTCCTGGAATCGGAAGGTCACCTGATTGTAGCCTTCCTTAAATTGTGGATTCAACAGAACAGCCTGACCAGCTCTGTTATAATACAGTGTAGGATTTGATGGCAGAGGCTCTACTCCATCGGCGATATCCTGGGCGTATTCAACCAGGGTTTTGGGTTCGATGGATTCATTATAGAGCTGAGCTGATTCATAATTACCTTTATTAATAAACGATAAGTAGAGACCCTGATAATAATTGATGATGTATAACGGTAAAATATTTACAACATTTGAAATAATAACATGATCAAGTTCTTCATAGCTCCGTTCGGTTAAACCGGTATTTGGAGTTTTGTTGATAGTGATTTTTGCGGGTTTTAATCCACGGTTGGTATATTCTTCTCCGGTGGTATAAAACTGGATATTATTGCCAAAACTGATATCTTCTATGATACCAATATTGTTAACATCAGTTTTACTGATTTTATTGTAATACATCAGATAATTGTAATAAACACGGCTTGTTCCAGGACCAAGCATCTCAGCAGAGCGTTGAGATAAATCAGGAATATCCAGTTTACCAGTGGCTGAACGAAGCACTTTGGCTTTGCGGTTCATATTACTGTCTCTGAAAAATACCTGACCATCATCACTATTTTGTTTCATGATGGGATAGGATAGAATGTTTTGGGAAAATCCGTGAACACCTAAAAATTCAACCCCGATCCTGTCGCTAACCGTAAAAGTCGGAAATGAGTGCCAATCTCGAGCTGGAAAATCACTGCCAATTTCACTTTTTAACCCTTGATAGTTTGAGGAGGATTGAGTAAACCTTATAGCGTTTAAATTCCCACTATTCCAGAGAACTGGCAAGGTTTCACCTGAGGAACTCCAATGAGGAACAACAACCGAGCCATCAGTATATTTTATACCCATAATTGAAAATATTTCAGGCAAGAGTGTTTCAATATAGGAAGGACCATCCCAAAGTCCATGCAACAATGCATCGACAGTACCAACTACTACCTGTTTAGCAAGTGCACTGATCATAAATATTAAACGATATTGAAAAATTCCAGCCAACATTTCCAGTACGTAACCTGTAGATATGGAGTAGTTATTAATAGCTCCAAAATTTGAATCAATCATAGTGGGCGGCCCTGACATACCAATGGTATTGACTTCAATGGGCTTTCCTCCAGGCGTTTGGGTTAAAGGGGGTGTATTGGAATCATCGTACCTGTCCCTTAGTGTTCCAGGACTCCCATTGGATTGCTTATCTTTTAATTCTGGAAAAAGTGAGGCTGTGATTGGGAAAAAGTCATCGGGCAGAAACGAATCATAATGTATTTCCTTGTTACCAAAAATACTTTTAACAAGCTCTATCCCCCCGGTGACTAGCGCATATACTGCAATTGCTTCTGATATCCATATAAAAATAATATCTCCATAAATACATGTCGCAAAATGAACCATGGCAGCAGCAGCCAGAATATTAACAAATGGAATTGCCAAAAGCGGAGTCAAAATCGTAAACATAGCATATGAATAAACTAAATTATCCAATGCAGCGATATCCATGATAAATAAAAACTCACCAATTTTCTTATTAATATAATTATCGGTTTTTAATGCCTCCCACACACCAGCCAAAGGCGAACCTGCCAGAGGAGAATCAACGGTAATTAATTTGTCCACCACATTTTCACGTTCATACTTGAGAATTTCATAAAAAGCCTGTTCACTTAAACCCTGACCATTCATGAGAAAAACAAGACTGGAATCAATAGTAAGATCATTCTGAAAATCATCCCAGGAATAAACCGAATTGCGCTTATAATAACCAAAAATGGAGTTTTCATCTTCAGTGAGAAAACGCATCAAATGCATACCACCCATGGAGTGTACTGTGAAGCGGATGGTGCTGGGAACTCTGGTTCCGGCGTAGGGGCCGGAGCCAGTGGCGATGTTGTAGAGTTCTGTTGCAAAGGCTAAATCGGTAGTAATACTATCTAAATTTAGAGAATTAATTTTATTATAGAGATAGGTAGGAGAAATTAGCATTTCATGGAATTTTGGCCCCTGAAGTAATAATGTTTCAACATTTTTGATAATTATATCAGAGGACAGTCCCTTCATTGATTTTCTATAGACCCACTCGCATTTTGCCAGGGCAATAAAAGGTTGTTGAGTATAGCTTTTGCCGTCATTTCCATTGGCAAGCAGGGCAGAGCCTGTATTAAAATCACCCAGTTCCCGCATGAACACATCGGTCATGTAGTTCAGGTTTTCTGGGTCATCATACAAATTGGCTGCTGTTTCAAGGTTCATACCGTCAAAAAGATGATATTCAAAGATATTCTGATTTCCTTTGGCTCGGAGTTCTTTAATGGTGTCCCACTTCTGCTTTTCACCTTCGGCGTTTACATACCAGTCATTAAGGTAATATCGTGTTCCAAGAAGATCTTTCGGACGAACCATGGAATCGGGAATTTTATTCTCTTCATCTGCTTCTATGGCATCATAAAGGTCAACCAGGTCTTCTTCACCTGCGGCTACCAATTCAGCTCGTGACCGTCCGTTAAAAGGGTCTGCGCTAAAACCATGGACAAAAATATTAAGGAATTCTTCGTTGGATGATGTTTCTATTTCGCCAAAGCCGGGAACATACTGCCCAAAAAGAGGTAAATTCATAAATAGAACCAGCACAACAAAGGCTTTTGTGAGGAATCGCATTTTCTATTTCTCCTTTTTTTTCAGAAAATAAATTTATTTTTTATAAAAAAATATGTTTAAATAAAATACTCCAGAACGAGGTTCTGGAAAGATGATTGAATCATGTTAAAAGGTAATGGTCATGGATTTTGTTTTGAAGGTTACCTCGGCTGTACAGTGAATGGTTTCACCTGAATAGAATTCATAAAAGGGCGTTTCCGTATCAAATGTTACAATATCTCCCGAAACAAGTGGTGGCGTTATGTTTTCCAAAAGAATGCTTTCATTGTAAAATGAAACGTCCTCAAAAACTGATCCTGATTGAAACTTGATCAGGTCATTAAAATCAACAGCAGCCGAACGATTGATATCTGTATAATAATGTAATCCTTGAATAATTTTTGTTTCAGGAAATCTTAAATAAAGATTACTTGTATTTGAAAAATATTCATAACTTCCAAACTCCCATTCTTCCTTTGGAGGTGTATCAGGCTCAAAAATGCAACCACTTATCAATAAAACAAGGGTCCCAATAGCCAATAATTTTACTAATAATACCATTCTTTTCATTTCCACTCCTCTTTTACAATTCATTTCTCAAAAAGCCTGTTAGCTATTGAAAATATAATAGATTTTTCCGGACTTATCCCTATTTCATGCTAGAGATTTTTAAAATCTTTATAATAATTGTATTTTTTTTAAATATGCTAAAGCTTGAGCTTCTCCAAAGCGCCTTAGGGGTATATATCAGATATGCCTCTATAAAGCTTTAGTAGTCCACTCATACATATATCATTTTTGGGCTGAGATAGCAAGTATTTTATGTGAAAATGTTTTTAAAAAAAATACGTTTTTATCAAAAAATAATTTTATAAATAATAGATTGCAGAGGTATAATCATAAATGCTATAATATTATGGTCATGGATTTGGTTTTAAAGGTGACTTCAGCAGTACAGCGTATGGTTTCACCGGAATAGAATTCATAAAAAGGGGCCTCAGTATCAAACGTTACCTCATCAGGAGATACTAATAACTGTGAAAGGTTTTGCAATAATATACCCTCATTAAAAAAACGAATTGTCTCGAATGTTATCCCACTTGAAAATTTTATTAAGGTGTTAAAATCCATTTTTGCCCCCGATCCTGGTCAGTAAAATACAAAACCCTTTAACAAAATCCCCATTTTTGAGTAACTTTGCATAGAAAAAATAAATGATGAGAAAGACCTATAACAAGCATTATAGAAATCAATAATCTTTAAAAATACTATCCCTAAGTTAAAGTTGTAGATGATATCAATTTCCAAGTCAAAAAGGGTGTTTGTTTTGGTTTATTGGGACCTAATGGAGCAGGCAAAACAACGACGATTGAAATTATCGAAACCAATCTAAAAGCTGACAGCGGAACCATTATTTATAAAGGTAAAGAATTGACAGATTCTTTTAAGGAAGAAATAGGCATTCAGTTTCAAAGCACTGCTTTAAAGGAATTTCTCACTGTAAATGAAACCCTGGAACTTTTTGCCCAGCTTTATCCAAAGCCCAAAGCATTGGATGAAATAATTTCCATTTGTAACCTTGAAGAAACTCTAAACCAGGTTAACCGAAAACTATCAGGCGGTCAAAAACAAAGAATGCTATTGGGAATAGCCTTGATTAACGACCTTGAATTGCTGTTTCTTGACGAACCGGTTACCGGTCTGGACCCTCATGCTCGAAGGAATTTCTGGACACTAATAGAAAATGTTAAACAAAAAGGAAAAACCATTATCTTCACTACCCATTATATGGATGAAGCTGAAAGACTTTGCGGTGAAAAGATTCGCTATATCGATTGGTTTGTGCCCGGAGTCATAGGCTTGAATATTTGTATCTGTTTAGCTTAAACAGGAATCACTATTTTTAGCGTTAAGGATTGTAATAATAGCAGAGCTAATTGCAAAAGTCCCGACTTTAGCAAT
>JAFGWI010000017.1 GCA_016937215.1 Spirochaetales bacterium
AATCCGCCTCGTTCAAATCCAGTTTAAAGGTTCCGTTGGTCACCACAACCACATCCAGAAAACCCATGTCCTTGGCTTCACAAACCAGGTCTCTTATGTTTTTGCCACTGTCGCTCCAAAGAAAAGTTTCACCGCCACAGAAAAAAAGTATGCGCACACCCATTGAATAAAGCGTCTCCATTTCCTGCAGGATATTTTTATAAGGATAAATGATTCCATTAATATTATTAACCGCGCAATGTTTACATGCGAGATTACATTTATCGGTTACAATAATGGTTCCGAGAATCGGCTTATTTTGCCTTAAAACCATTGTTTTAAGGGCAAATTTGAAAAAATACCAGAAAGTTGATGCTTTCATAAACAAATCTCCAGCAGAAAGTATGCCACAATCGATTATTATCGTCAAATGAAGGTTGTGAATGGTTATGTTAATGTGATGCGTTTTTCAGAGAATGTTTTGCCATAATAACAGCAGTATGATCCACGACGATGGAGCAGTGATTCCCGGCAACAGGCTTATTGCTTTATAATACAAGGGCCCTTTGTCCCGTGTTAGGGATAGGAGGCATGGCAGACCATTTTTTCAAAAATGGTCTGCCAAAGCGTTTTTGCCGGGACTTTTTCCCGGCAAAAACCTTCGGAGGCCATAGCCGGAGTGCCGGGCCTGGTCACAAATCTTCGATTTGCTGCTCGGCCATGCAGCCTAATAGCCCGGCCCCTGGAATGGTTTTGGAATCGGGCCCATAAGCCGGGGTTTTACCGGCTTCACGACTCCCCTATTCCCGGCTCATTCCAGGGGTAACACCCAAAAATTGAAAAAAAATTCAAATCATCTTGTCTATCGTTGACAGCTGGCCATGGTCAGAGTACAATATCTGGAACTATGGGTTGGCATGAAAGACATCGGATTTATATTATTGGCGCCGGTATTGCCGGGGTTTCCATTTGCAAGGAGCTGAAGTCCAAGGGGATTTTCGGGAAGGTGGTGGCCTTTCTTGATGATGACCCTGCCAAGATAGGTAAGCTCATCGATTCGGTTCCTGTGATCGGGCCTCTGGACCATATTTCAGGGCTCATTAACCCCAATCCCGATGATGAGGCGGTGATTGCCATTCCGTCGGGTACCAAGGATCAGCTGAAGCGCATCTATTCCTACCTGAAACAGGCTCGTTTTTCCCGTATCAAGATTATTCCCCGGATTTCGCAAATTCTTGAAGATGAAGCCCATTTGATTCAGACCCGCGAGGTAAACCCCCAGGACCTTCTGATCAGAACGCCGCACAAGGTTAATCTGAAGCAAAGCATCAGTTATCTTCGAAACAAACGCGTGCTCATTACCGGCGCGGGGGGCAGCATTGGCAGTGAATTGTCACGGCAGTTGCTTTCAGCCGGGGCCCAGAGGCTTTATCTTTTTGGCCATGGTGAAAACTCGATTTACGAGATCACCCGGGAACTCAAGCTGCTTCAGGAAGAGGGCGTGGGCGAAAAAGCAACCATTGTTCCGGTTTTAGGCGAGCTTCAGGATAGTGATTTCGTGAGTTTTATCATCAATCGCCTTAAGGCCGACGCGGTGTTTCATACAGCGGCACACAAGCATGTACCCTTGCTGGAAGAAAACCCTGTTGAGGCCATCAAAAACAATGTCTTTGGCACCCGGAATCTGGTACTGGCCTGTCTAAAGGCCGAGATTTCCCGTTTTGTGCTGATTTCCACTGACAAGGCGGTTGAGCCCTGTAATGTTTACGGGGTATCTAAGTTTCTGGCCGAGGAGATTGTGCTTGAGCAGAACAAAAGGGGCCGCCATTTCATGATTGTCCGTTTTGGTAATGTTCTGGGTTCCCGGGGCAGTATTGTGCCTCTTTTCCAGGACCAGATCAAAAAGGGCGGCCCGGTTACGGTGACTTCACCGGAAATCGCCCGCTATTTTATGACTATTCCCGAGGCCGCATCCCTGGTGCTCAAGGCTGCTGGCCTGGATTTGCCCACCGACCTTCTGGTTCTGGACATGGGGCAACCGGTGAACATCAAGGAACTGGCTGAGAAAATCATCACCTTTTACGGATTTGAGCCGGAAAGGGACATTAAAATCGATATTGTGGGTCTGCGCCCGGGCGAAAAAATGCATGAAAAGCTTTTTGCCGAATATGAGGAAGCCAGCCCCAGCCCCTTTGAAAACATCATGCAGATACGGCGCAGCGAGGTGCTCAAGGTTTCCCTTGATGATTTACTTACCCAGCTCAGGCCGATTTGCTTTCTTGATAAGGCGAATCCCGAGGCTTTCCGTAACCGCCAGCTGTTGAAAAATGTTCTGAGCCAGACCATCCCTTATTACAAAGCAGGTAATTATGAGCCGCCATACTGATTTTATTCCCTTTTCACGTCCCCGCATTAGTCACGAGGAAGAAGCCGCTGTGCTTCGTGTTTTACGAAGCGGCTGGGTCACCACTGGCCAGGAATGCCTGGGTTTTGAAAGGGATTTGGCCGAAATGGTCGGAGTAAAGCATGCCCTGGCCATGAATTCCGGCACAGCCTGCCTGCATTTGGGGCTCGAAGCCATGGGTATTAAAAAAGATGATTATGTGATCACCACGCCCTACTCTTTTACTGCCTCAAGTGAAATCATCCGTTATCTGGGTGCCCATCCCTATTTTGTGGATATTGATAAAGGTAATTTTCATATCTCCTCTGAAGGGATAGATAAATGTCTTCATTCGGAAAAGAAAAACTTTAAGGCCATTTTACCGGTGCATATTGCCGGTGAATCCTGCGACATGAGTGCTATTCTGGAATTGGCGCAAAAGCATGGGCTTAAGGTGCTGGAAGACGGGGCCCACAGTTTTCCAGCCAAAGATAAAGAAGGGTATTTTCAGGGCACCCGGGGTGACGCGGGGATTTATTCCTTTTACGCCAATAAAACCATCACCACCGGCGAGGGGGGCATGCTGGTCACCAATGATTCAACTATCGCCGAACGGGTGAAAATCATGCGGCTTCACGGCATTGACAGGGAGTCCTGGGACCGCTACACCAGCACAAAGCCCAAGTGGTTTTACCAGGTAGTGGAGGCAGGCTATAAATACAATCTCAGCGATATTCTGGCAGCCATTGGCCGGGTACAGCTGACCAAGGCCATGGAATTTCTGGAGTTCCGCGCGGCCATTGCCAGGCGTTACACCGAAGAGCTCAAGGAGCTGGATTGTCTGGTTTTACCGGCTTTCAGCAAATATCATTCCTGGCACTTGTTTGTTGTTTCAATTGTTTCTGAAAAACTGACCATTAACCGTGACCGCTTTATCGAAGTGTTGGCGGAAAAGGGAATCGGGACTTCGGTTCATTTTATTCCCCTACACATCATGCCCTATTATCAGAAAACCTACGGTTTTAAGCCTGAAGATTTCCCCCATGCCCTGGATAAATACCAACGCTCTTTCAGCCTTCCGATTTATCCGGATCTGGGAATAAATGAGCAAGAAAAAATAATCGATGCGATTAAAGGGATTTGCAAAAATCATTATAAAAAATCCCTTGCAGTACAAAAGGCACTGCAATGAGTGTTCGTGAAAAGGAACACCAAAAGCTTCATGGTGAGGCGATTTTTACCAATGATATTCACCCCGATAATCTACTTAATGCAATCATTGTTCGTTCCACTGTAAAAGAAGGCAGCGTAAAAGAAATCAAATTACCCAAATTACCGACTGGCTACTTTATATTTACTGAAGAAAATATACCGGGTGATAAATTCATTAATTTCGGAGCCTATAATATGCCCTTTTTCGGCAGCAAGAACATCTCCTATATCGGGGAGGGGATTTGCCTTTTAGCAGGTCCTGATGTTAAAACCTGCCGAAAACTCTCCAGCGAGATAGAAATTATTTATCAGAAAAAACCCGAAAAAAACCCTGATGAGAAAACAGAAAAGTCTGTTAGCAGCAGATATGAGCTGAATCTTCAGAAAGAATGGCCCAAAAGCATGAAAAAAACAGCGCTGAGCTATAATGGCACTGTTAAATTCAGAAGACCCATGATCCTTGAACCAGAAACCATTACAACCTTGAAAAACAAGGATGATCTTATTCTTTACGCTCCTGCTCAAAACCCTTATATTCTTAAAAACCTGCTCACATCGGTCCTGAAAATCTCCCCGAACCGGATAAAAATTATTGTTCCATTTATATGCGACCCCTTTTATCAAAAAACCGCCTCAGTTTACTTAAACACTGTTTATTGCTCTATCATTACCATGAACACAGGCCGCCCTTGCAAACTGACCCTCGGTAAGGAAGCACAATACCTTTATTCGCCTGGTTCGCCTGATCTTGATTACAAATTTTACGCGAAAATAGATGAAGATAACAAATTATCGGCTATAGAAATGAATCTGGATTTTCACACAGGGGCTTATCCGGTTTTTTCTCATAGCTGTAATGATTATTCAGCCATTGCTGCCAAGGGTTTATACCAGATCGATTCATTTGTGCTAAATGTGAATCTTCAAAAGGACAATAAAGCCCCGACCCAAATCGGGAGGGGCTATTGTGAGCCGCAGGTCCATCATGCAATCGAAAGTTTTCTTAACCATTTTGCCCAGGATCAGGAACAAAATCCACTGGAAACCAGACTGGATTTACTGATTTCTTCACACCAGCAGAAAACAAAACGAAATTACGCGCCAGACTATCATGAATTCCTGCAAAGCGCCGCTTTAAAGGCAGACTTTTCACGAAAATGGACATCCTATCAACGGCTTCATAACAAAAACAGCTACGCCACCATGCCCACAGCCAGACGCGGGATAGGCATGGCTTTTTGCCCCCATTATATTTATCCCTGCACTGATTATGAAAACCAGAATTATAAAATCACCTGTACATTTGATAAAAATAAAAAGCTTCGAATTCAGAGTTCCCTTGTGGATATCAATCAAAGTCGCTCCTACACCCTGTCAATTGCCGCAGCCAAGGTCCTGAATCTTCATATATCGGAAATCATTTTCGAAGCACCTAAGCTTGAGAACACTCGCAAACCCGAACCTCTTGAACACCTTCGAACCATGACATTGGTTAAAATGGTGGAAGATGCCTGCCGGCAAATAAAAAGCAAATTAAAACGTCTGAAACCGCCGATCTCTGTGGCCAAACGAATCATCTGGCCCAAAATCAATGTGGCCCCTTTTGATGATTTGTTGCCGGAATCCCTGGAAGCAACATTCATTGAAGTTGAAATCGACCCTATATTTCTTCAACCCCAAATTCGCGGGGTTTGGGTGGATTATTATATTGGTCCGCGAATACATGAAGATAAAATCAGGCCACAAATCCAGAGCGCCCTTAATTTTAATCTGTCCCAGGTTTATAAAATGCCGAAATTAAAAGCCTTGGCCAGTAAAACCGAAATAGAACCCGATTACGGCTTTATTACAGCCAGAAACCAGCCGGGAAGTGTTATTGATTTCAACACAAGTGGAGATTCCCACGACCGCTCCCGGAGCCTGGGTCATCTTCCTGTAACAGGCGCGGCGCCTGCCTTTAAGGCAGCAGTCGAACAAGCCATGGGGATAAAAATCCTGAATACCCCTTTTTCAGCCCAGGACCTTTACAAGGAGACCACAAGCATTGACCATTGAATTTATTCTAAACAACAAAAAAGTCAAAATTGAAAGCCCGGCTTACCAGTCATTACTGGATATTTTACGTATTGATTTTAATTTAATGGGCACAAAATCGAGCTGCCGAAGCGGTGAATGCGGTGCCTGTCTGGTGTTGGTTAACCGCGACCTTGTGAACAGCTGCCTCTATCCTGCATTCAAGGTTCACAATAAGGAAGTTCTTACCATCGAAGGGCTGGCGTCGCTTAAGGAATATCAAATCTATGAAAATGCCTTTACTGAACTGGAAGCCACCAACTGCGGTTTTTGCACCCCCGCCCTTATAATGGCAACCGAGGGGCTGCTTTCCCACAACAACAATCCCAGCGACGAAGAAATCAAGGACGCCTTATCGGGCAACATTTGCCTATGCACAGGCTATGATAAAATTTTACTGGCTGTGAAAGAGGCGGCAAAACTGAAAAGGAAGAAAAAAAATGTCCGATGATTCCATCATCCTTCGGCCTCAAAACATCCATGAACTGCTGGTTATGGCCAACGAATATCCTTTGGCTGTGATTTATGCCGGCGGAACCAGTTTGTTTCCGCAGATTTCATCGGGCCTTAAAGAAATACCCAGTCACACCATATCCCTGGAGCATGTTCAGGAAATGAACCATATTTCACGCACAGAAAAATACCTTGAAATAGGGGCCAGGGCGAATCTGGAAAAAATATATTCTATTGGCCCGCCAGTCATACCCGACACCTTGCTCAAGGCCATACGCGAAACAGCGAGCCCCTCGATACGCAATATTTCAAGCATAGGCGGTATTATCTGCAGCGGGAAAGGAAGTTCTTCCATTCTTGCCCCCCTTTATCTCTTTGACACCCTGTTGGAAATCCGTAGTTTAAGCCGCTCCCGCTGGATTCCCATTTCTCGATTTATCAGTGAAAAGGGAAGCATACAATTGCGTGAAAAGGAAGTACTCACACGCATACGTATTCCTTTTGGTGAATGGAATTACCAGAATTACAGAAAAAGTCTTTACAATTCTAAGAGCCGTGATGAAAGTCTCAGTTTTTGCGCGTGCATAAGGCTTTCGAAAAACATCATTCTGGATTTACGATTCGCCTTTGGAGGTGTTTCCAAACGACCCTTTCGAAACAGAGAATTTGAAATATTATTTCTCGGTAAAAAAATTCCCTTTCGGACAGAAGAGCTGAATGCCCTTATTTCAGAATTACAATTCTATCTTTCACCCAAGGATGAAAAAGAAAAGCCCATTGCTTATCAAACACGATGCGCCCTTGAATATTGCCGTTACTTTTTTGAGGAAATCAACCTGGGCATTCATCATATTCCCGGTTAACCCCCTCTCTTTTATCAAAAGCACCCAGCTGTTTTTCTTTATTCATGAGCACAAAATTGAAACAAAGTGTCACCGCTCCTGCTTTCTTGCATGGCCTCAGAAATAGCAATGCCCACTTTCCGCATCCGAATTCAAGTCTGAAAAGCAACACTTTTAAGGCTAGCAAGCCTTAGGTAATGAAAGTTTGTAAGCGCCCCGAATCACAGGCGAGTTCATTATTTTGGCTTTAAATATTAAAATCCAGGGCCATCAATCCGTAAATATCAAAAAAATACTAGAAATATCATGCGAAAGTATTATTGATAATTGGGTTATAGGGGAATATAATGTACCTCGAAGAATAAATAATGTTAAGAAATTAACATTACAAGAATTAATTGTAAGGATATTATAAAAAAGGAGGTAAAAACTTATGTATAAAAAAGCCTATTCAAAACCACAGATTATCAGTGAAAAGCTAAACGCAGGCGTTTTTGGAAGCTATGGCAGCGGCGGAGGCGGCAGTATCAGCATGTTGAAATCTAAAAGAACAGATGCTGTGTTAAATTTCGGTCCATTTTGTTGTGAAAAAAATATCTGGCCTTTTTAAGAGATGAACAGAATTTTTTAAACATCTCAACATACAAAACAATCACTAGAGCGGATAATAACCGCTCTATTTTTTTTGCTTCCTGATTTTCATGATTTCAGCCAAATGGCAGCATGACACGGGAACTCCATTCACATCACCTGTTTCCAGAAAAGCAGTAGCCGGACAGCGCTGACAATAGGACTTGAGCGCGCAATCAAAACAGGGTTTTACATCTTGAGGTTTTTGATTTCGAAAATCGTCAATGAATTTATCCTGAGAGGAATGCCAGATTTCCTTAATGGATTTTTCCCGGATATTGCCCATTTTATAACGGAAAAGCAAACAAGGGAAAACATCTCCATAAGGAGATATAGCCGCCGCCACATCCCCGGCAGTACAGGCCATAATGGCTCCTGTGGAAAAATCCTCATTGGGAAGCGCGCCGCCTGTCAGGTTCATTAAGGGAAGGCCGAGTATCTCGTCCTTTGAGAGCATTAAACGCTGGGGTGAATTATCCCCATTTATTCGGGGAAGAATGAAAAGCTGGGCAACAAATACCGCGCCAAATGATTCGGCAAGCTTCTTTATTTCTTCCAACTGCCTGTAATTATTCTTCATGATAACACATTTTACCACCACTTTGATTTTGGTTTTCTGAAGCAGTTTAAGTGCGTTAAGAGTTCGATCGAAGGCACCTGGCAATTGCATAATTTCATCATGGGTTTTGGCATCACTGCCATGCAGAGAAATATCAATCGACTCTATTTTATTTTCTTCCAGAAATTTTACTTTAGTTTCATCAAGTAAAATTCCGGTGGTTAACAATCCTGTATTGAAATGAAGTTCCCGCGCTTTGAGCAAAATCTGATCAAAATCGTTGCGTAAAAAAGGCTCCCCTCCGGTAAAAGACAAATTAATGGTGCCTTCATCTTTCAACTGCTCCAGCAAATCAAAAACTTCTTCTGTGCTGAGTTCTTTCTTTTTTTCTTTGTCTAAATAACAGTGCAGGCAGTCACAGGGACATTTGTATGTAAGCTCTATCATGACTGTCAGGATGATATGATTTTCCAGACTCTTTTTTTGTATTTTTTCAATAAGATTGCCCATGGATGCGCCTAAATTTCTTCAACAATATCTTTATCCTGAAGTTCCTGGATAAAGGATAACAAATCAGCCTTCGCGATTTCATAATCAACAGCATAATCATTACAAAGCACGGTCAAAATATCATCCAGGCTATTCTTGCCGTCGATCAACCTGAAGATAAAGGTACCCATTTCATCAAGATTATGAATATGATCTGTTGTCTCCGATAGAAGTACTGTTTCCCTGGCAATTTCCCGAACGCAAAAATCATCTTTTACTATAA
Source organism: Spirochaetales bacterium (assembly GCA_016937215.1). Classification (GTDB taxonomy): domain Bacteria; phylum Spirochaetota; class Spirochaetia; order SZUA-6; family JAFGRV01; genus JAFGWI01. The sequence continues at coordinate 8,904 of JAFGWI010000017.1, forward strand.
AAACAGAATTAATATCCATTTGCCCACCTTTTCTAACTATAGTTTATCTATCTGTTCCCAAAATCCGCTGTTTTTCTGAAAATAAAGATTAAACACCCGGGTTTTCTGTATAATTTTAAAACTCAAGTCCAACATGGAATGGTGCACCGCTGGTTCCAGCAACTCTCCTACCCCGAGAGGAGGAACAATTTCACACATGATTGTGGTGCTTGCTTTGCCAAGGCTTACTGGTTCAATTCTGTGTTCCGGGGCTTTGTTTAGCAGAAAAAGGGCTTTCAAAGGAGCTTCGCCTTTATTCTTATCCCTGTAAAAACCATTAAAGGGGGTGCCTCGTAAAATAATATGATCATCCTGAAATTCCAGTAAGCAAATTTCATCGTTGACAATGGTGTATTCACGGCTTAATTCAGCGGCCGTGGATTTTCCTGCTTCGGAGGGTCCCAAAAACAAATAACCCTTTTGATTTTTAATGACCCCCGAAGAATGGACAAGGCAGGCATCGTATTTCTTGAGCCGGGCCAGATCATAAAAAAACTGATAAAACAATTGTTCATAGACTCGGGTATTGGGTGCATGGCTGATATATTTCTCAACCTGCATTCGGCCACGCCGATTCGCCCAATCCATTTCCAGAATAATGGCTTTATCACCAAAAATAATACGATTTTCCTCAAGGGATTTGTCCCTGAATAGGGATGATGGAATTGTAAAATCGACATCATGAAAAACGATATCAACAAAAAATGTGAAATCAGCTTCTGTGATGGAACCATCATCCTGAAAATACCAGCGAAATGAGTCTGCGTATTCTCTATCTGAAAACTCCAATGCAATGGATAATTTCCCTATTTGAAGATAACTTGTATAAACCTTGGTTTCAGCCATGGGCCATTGCTCCTCATTAACGAACTATTTTTGCAAATAGTAAAAAGACCGGGCAATCTGCTTTTTTCTCATCACTTTCGAAAAAAACAAATAGAAAGGTGTACTACTAATAATTGTAAGTTAATTTGAGACGACTTTCAAGAAAACCTGAAGTGTCAGAAATAAAAATAAACCAAACAATTTATTGCGTTTTTTCACAAAACTAATGTTCTTTATTATAATTAACATCAATAATCTTATTTTGCAATCACCCGAATTCATGATATAATGACAAAAATAAAATAAACGGAGCCAAATTATGATGAAAAAGCTGATTTTATGTATAATATTATTTCTTATGACAGCAGGGCTATTTGCCATGAACACCCCCTGGCTGCACACCGAAGGCAACAAAATCAAGGACCCAGGCGGCAAGGATGTGATTCTAAGGGGGATTTCCTGGATTTCACTCTATGTAACAGCCTATCGCATTGGTCCGCGTGTTAATTATTTTCCCCATGAAGATGAAAGCGATGAACAAAAGGCCAATCTCAAGGCCATGATCGATCTGATGACCAGTGAAGGCGAAGACGGCTGGAACGCGAGGATCATCCGTATGCCTGTTTACCCAAAGCAAATTGATGATGATCCCGGCTGGCTCACGCTTTCGACTCGCGAGCGCTACAATGAATTAATCACCACGGCTGTTGATTACGCAACAGAAAAAGGCATTTATGTGATTCTGGACTGGCATTATGTGGATGATTACGGCGACAAAGTCGATAAAACCCGGGAATTCTGGGATTGGGCCGTTCCTCAATTCAAAGATTATTCCAATGTGCTCTTTGAAATCTATAATGAACCCATCGACTTTGAATACATCCATGATCCGGCAGCCCGTAGCTACTCATGGTCCACCTGGAAAAATACATTGGCCCAACCTATTGTTGACAGAATCCGCGGTCACCATGGGGCCGCTAACCTGATTCTGGTAGGCGGACCAGCCTGGTGCCAACGCATGTATGGCGCCAATGCCGACCCCATTTCAGCTGAAAATATAGTCTATGTGACACACATCTATCCCTATCACTGGGACCATCCCGGAGACGGCCTTGTTCACGGTGACATGACCAATTATCTGGGCAACCTGGCAGAGAATTATCCTGTGTTTTTCTCGGAATGGGGTTTTCAGGATGGAGGCGCCATTCCCTGCGATGGGGAGGATGAAGATGAATACGCGGCCGGCATGATGGATTTGCTGAATAAAGGCGGGCATTCCTGGACCATGTGGTGCTTTGACCCCTGGTGGGAACCCATTGCCTGGGGAAACTGGCAATATACCGATTTGCTCGGTTCATCCCTGCCAAATACCGGCGGCTATCACGGACAATTCATGAAGGATTTTCTATTCGAAAAACGGAACAGCGATTTACCCGGTAACTCAGAACCAAGCGTAACTCCTGAGATAACACCAACACACGCGCCAGGAGTAAAGGGAGATGTTAATGGCGACAACAATGTCAACATCGTGGACGCCCTTTTAATCGCGCAATTCTATGTAAAAATCATTCCCCAGGGCTTTGTTGAATCCCAGGCTGATGTTGACTGTTCCGGTAAAATCGATATTGTTGACGCGCTACAGGTCGCTCGTTTTTATGTGAAGCTGATTGACACTCTGGATTGCTGATTATCCCTTCTTGAATAACAAGACAAAACATCAGGGCAGCCCCAGTGAAATGCCCTGATGAGTTTGAATTGAGCTATAATGCTTTTTATTCTCTGGCTTTGCCGGGGAGCGCTGAAAATCGTGATCTTGAGTTTTTACAGGCACAAAAAAAATGCTTGCGCCCCAGGTAATGCCCAGTTTAATTCACATGAATTTTTCATTTCAAAGACAAACCGCTCAAGGGCCGCATCAGCGATTGTTCAAAGAATAAGCCAAAGGGAATATCAAGCCATGGATAAGGATATTTCACTGATTTTTTTCAAAAGCAGGTATTTTGTAACCGGTTTGGTAAGAACATGGTCAAAACCGCTCTCCAGAAAAACACGCACATCCTCTTCCATACCAAAACCGCTCAAAGCAATAGCCGGAGAACTTATTTTCAAGTTGTTTCTTATTTCTTGAATACACTCAAGGCCGCTTTTTCCCGGCATCTGAATGTCCAGCAAAAACACATCAAAGGAATTATTTTTCAGCGCGGCCATCACTTCATTTCCGTTCTTCACTGACATGACATCATAACCAGCATCGCTCAATAATTTCGAAACATAAATTTGATTCACCAAATCATCTTCAGCAAAGAGGATTCTAAGGCGACCTTTATTTTTTTCAGCTAAAGGACTCTCAACATGCACATGGTCCTCCGTTTCAAGTTGTGACTGGTTTTCAAAAGACAACAGAACAGTAAAGGTTGAGCCTTTGTTTACTTCACTTTGCACCTCGATGCTGCCCTCAAGCATATCGACTAATGACTTGACAATATTCAACCCCAACCCGGTTCCGGCAAAGCGCTTGGTATAGGTGCTTTCAAGCTGACTGAAACGCTCGAAAATCTGTTCCAGCTGGGTCTTGTCAATGCCAATTCCCGTATCCTTGACCAGAAATTTCACCATGAGATGATCAGCCTCCTGACCCGCGAAATAGGCTCCGAGAAAAACCTCCCCTTTATCACAGAACTTCGCGGCATTGCTGAGCAAATTTCCGATGATTTGCTTGATAGTGATTTCATCCTGAACCAGAATTTCAGGTAAGCCAGGGTCAATATAGGTGAAAAAGTCCAGTTTTTTCTTCGTCAATTCATGGTTAATATCCTGTTGTAAAAGAGTAAAAAGATTGGTGAGATTAATTTGGTCTTTTTTGAATTTTCTTTTGCCCGACTCAATTTTCGCAATATCAAGAACATCATTTACAATATGTTGAAGCATTTTTGCCGACTTTTCGAGCATCTCAAGATATTCTCTTTGTTCCAAGTTTGAAGCCGTTGGCTTAAGCAAATCAACCATTCCGATAATTCCGTGAAGGGGGTTACGAATTTCATGGCTGATGTTGGCCAGAAAATCGGTTTTAATATTGGCTGCCTTCTCAGCCTCGGAACGGGCTTCCTGCAATTGGGCGATATATTTTTTTCTGTCAGTAATATCATTAATTATTGTCGCGAATTGCCCATGCTGGGGCGAATAGGCCAGAACCTCGTAGTGGCGGTTTAAAGAAATGGCAAAATTTTCAAAAAAGGCCGGTTCGCCGCTAATGGCCACCTTTCCATAGGTCCGTATCCAGGATTTTTCCGTTTCAGGCACGACCTCCAAAAGAGTCTTACCAATGATTTCGCTTTTAACAAGGCCTGTCATTTTTTCAAAGGCATTATTCACTTCAAGAAAACGGTAATCCACCGCTTGCCCGGTGTCATCAAGAATGATTTCATGAAGGGCAAAGCCGGAACTTAATGTGGAAAAAAGCAAGCGGTACTGGCGCTCGCTTTCCATAAAAGCTTCAGTGCGCTTATAAACCTCAGATTCAAGCTCCTTGGTATAATTTTTTAAACGCAGTGACATTTTGCTAAAGGCATTGGAAAAATCACTCATTTCCCTGCCAACCTTGATGCTTACGATTGCCCCCAAATAGGATTGATCTTTGGCAATACGCAATGCTTCGGAAGAAAGGCTCTTTAAGGGCCGGTAAAAAACCTTGATGTAGGCATAGGCAAAAAGAAAAACCGCGAATATAAAACCGGCAAAAAGCAGAAAAGACATCATGGTAGTATAGGATTCCGCCTTTTTCAACATGCTCACCATTGGAATGCGTATGGAAACCACAGAAACATAATCACCAACAACACGGTTAAAACTGCGTTGATTCCCGTAAATAGAAGTAAGCCCCTTGGGCGCTTTTTCAGGCAGGGAATGACATTCCATGCATTGGGTTTCTAACCTCTCACCTGCCTGAAGACGAAAATAATAGGGAACATTATTTATTTTGTAAATACCATGTTCGGGAGCAAGGCTTTTTTCCTGATTCAGTTTCAAAAGATAGGACCTTTCACGTTCATCAGCCTCGTTATTTATTGATCTGGCATCAATGGCCGCGTCCTTGAAATAATAATTAAACTGATTATCCTCCCGCATATATTGGTTCATCACAGTGATGGCGTGGGTGGAGGACATCCAAATAGGATCATAATCGCTTTCCGGCAGCCTGGACAAGAGGTTTGGCTTCAATTGCTCGGTAAAATATCGATGAACAGCCAGATTCTTATTCAGGATGATTTCAGCTTTTTCCGATGCCTCATCTTCAGCATACTGCCATAGGAGATTCCTTAAATTCACCAAAACCAGGGCAGACAAAAGAATGTAAACCGCGACAAATAGAATGAGAAAGAAAATCCCCAGAGGATATTTTGACAAGTCCATAACTTGTATAAAAGTATTTACATTCTGCGAAAAAAATCAAGGCTTTAACGCTGACCATGGCACTTAAAAGGAAAAGACCTTTACAAAACCCCCTTTTAATGCGTATAACCTTTCCATACAAAGGGTCATGTTTTTGATAAGGAGCAGATATGGATTACAAGCTATTATATGAAAAAACAAAACACAGCATTTCCACCGAGCGACTTGCGAAAATCCATGATGTTTCTCGAAAACGGACGCGTCACATCTCGGTTATTCTTGAAGATATTCACTATACCCAGAATATAAGCGCCGTGATTCGAAGTTGCGACTGCTTTGGCGTTCAGGATCTCACCATTATGGGGCAATCTTCCCAGAGGGTAAATAAACATGTGTCTCTTGGCGCCAGTCAATGGGTAGATTTACACCGCCGGGCCTTTGAAAAAAAGGAAAATGTGCTAAAGGATTTCCAAAAGCGGGGTTACCTGATTTATGCTGCTTGTCTGGATGACAAAGCCCAGGACCTGAACCAGATACAGCCAGGCAACGAAAAAATCGCCCTGGTCATGGGAAACGAAGCAGAAGGCATCAGCCCTGTTACCCGGGACCTGGCTGACCACTTTATCAAAATACCCATGTACGGCTTCAGCAATTCCTTTAATATTTCCGTTTCCGCGGCCATTATTCTCAATCACTTAGTGACGAAATTACGGGAGTCCGAAATCAGCTGGCAACTCAGCGACGATGAACTTGTGGAACTCCGCTACCGCTGGATCAAATCGACCCTGCGCCAGGGCGACCGTATCGAACGCATTCTTGAGCGGGAATTGGCCCATCCCAATGATCAGTAAATCCATCCCGGGCTATGAAGAAGGAGGGAGAAGGATGACACCTTTAAAACAGCAACAGAACCTGCGCGCCGGAAAAATAATCCGAAAATTGAAAACACACTATCCTGATCCCAAACCCCTGCTCCACTTTAAAAACGGTTTTGAATTGATTGTCGCGACTATACTTGCAGCCCAGTGCACTGACGAAAGGGTGAACCAGATAAGCCCTGAGCTTTTTGAAGCCTACCCCACTCCCGAAAAAATGGCCATGGCGCCTTTAGCTGAACTGGAAAGATTGATTCACTCTACCGGATTTTTCCGCAACAAGGCCCGCAATCTGAAAAATCTGGCCATTCGGCTATGTGAAATTCCTGGCCAAGGGCTTCCTCAGGAGGCAGACGAACTGGCAAAGCTCCCAGGTGTGGGGCGAAAAACCGCTAATGTCATTACGGCTCATCTTTTTAACAAGCCTTCGGTTATTGTTGATACCCACTTTAAGCGGGTTACAAGGCGCCTTGGTTTTGTAACCGAGGAGGACCCCGGAAAAATCGAAAAAGAAGTCAAAGCCTTTCTGGACCAAGAACTCTGGACACCCTTTTCATCGCTTTTAAATTATCACGGCCGTTATTATTGCAAAGCGAGAAAACCTCTGTGCTTGAGCTGCCCCTTAGAGGAGCTCTGTCCCTTTATCGATAAAAATAGTCAACCACCACCTGCATAGCATATGGCTTTTTTTCAGTTAAAAATAGGGATTCACCATGATCTGATGCTAAAAATCCTAAGCCCTATTAGGGGGGAGGCCAGAGCCTGAGTCAAAGCCAACCGGGTTTCATATAAACAGGGGTTTTAACGGTGTCGGTTAATATGAAGCCGGCTTTCACGATTTTCATGCGTTAGGGATTGGAGGGGAGGACAAGGCTTTTTTAAAAGCCGCAGGCCGAAGTTTTTGGCCGCGTTTTCAGCGGCCAAAAACTTTGAAGCCGGGAGGCGGAACCCCATAAAGCCCGGCCTGCCAAAGCTGCTTGAGACAACAAATGGCTGACTTCCAAGGGCCAAAGCCTTATTCAAGCCTTTGGCAGGCAACGCCCAAATATCCCTTAAATGGCGGCATTCTGCTATTTTTGCAGAAAATCGTAATAATCGCTCAGTTCCTTGGGCACCTCTTCGCTGGATTTCTCGTATTTACGGATCCGGCCCTCGATCTTTAAAAGATTGCGGCGGGTGATGTTCATGTATTTCATTTCAAGGTTGCCGAACACAGGGCGTTGGCAAAGCCTTTCCCGCTCGGCCTTGGGAAAGGGCCGGAATTTATAAAAAATTTCCCTGGCCACATTATTGAGCTTGGGTATGCCTTCGTATTCGTTGAGCACCCAGTTCATGTAGTCGGAAGTAAAGCGGTCGCGGTCTGAGCGGTGTTTTCGCACAAATTCCTTGAGCCTGTCCTTTACTGCCGGGGTAAGGTTGGGGTTTTTTTTGTAAAAGGTGATGTAGTCGTAATAGGCGCCGGTTATGCCGCCGTCCACAGGGCTCATCCAGTTGGCTCCGGCGATCACACGATGAAGTTCCCAGATAAAATGGCCTACCGCGGAAAGCAGGGCCTTTTGCTTGTCACCGCTGAAAAAAGTGGGTAAAAAACAACGCCCCACGGAATCGCGTTTAGGGCCGTCCAGCTCCTGCCACATGATCATTTTGGTTCCGTAAACCGGAAACAGGATGAAATTGGGAACCACTTCCTTCAAAATAATGTCTGTGCCGTATTTCAGGTGCACCACGTTTTCACGAAAAAACATGGAAAAATCACGTTGTTTCAGAAAATTCACAATATCCGCCACTTCCTGGGGATCGAGAAACAGCTCTTCGGGCCGACCCATAAGGGCCTCGGAACAGAGTATGGGAAAGGCTGTGTGAATGGAACCAAAAACCATACGATAGGCTGATGAAACCATTTTGCGGATTTCGAATTTGACTCTGTCTTCAGGACGGTCCTCAAAGAACTCTTCCTTGTTTTTCTTGCTGTGCTTCTCCCTTTCCTGGCGTTTTAAAACATCGCGAAAGGATTCGCCCATATCAGTGAGCGAGGGGTTGACCTCGCCGCGGTGAATCTTGTCCAGAAAATAGGGCAAGGTCATGACAGGCACAGAAGAATCAACATAGAGGTTTTTGGTAAAGGATTTATCCAGAAGCTCCATGTGTTTGGGCTGGATCAGACTTTCATCAAGAGCTCCAAAATGAAGCATGATTCCGGGAATGAAATTCTTGGGGTTTGTGTCGATCATCTTGATAAAGCATTTTTCATAGAGCTGGAAATACTTTTCAGCGATGCGGCGTTTCAGGGAGTTCAGCTTGGGAACATTCTCGAATTTGCTGTCAATTTTTTTAAATTGCCCCAGTAATTGCTGAAACTCCTTGCCAAAGGGCCCTGGCATTTCAGCAAAATCGAGAATACGCTTGAAAAGGTTTTTAAACTTGGCCACAATGCCTGGATCAACCTGTATTTCTTCAGTTGGCTGAGGAATATTCAGGGCCTTGGCCTGCATATCCGCGGCCACGACCTTGTCCATCTGTTCCGGGTCCATTCGCAAATATGCTTCAAGGTTTGAATACACGGTGAAGCGTTTTTTTAAGTCTACCCCAATGAGCTGATGAACCTCTTTCCGGATTTTCCAGCAGAATTTACTCAGATAATGATGAAACTCCACAGCGCGCTTGTTTTTACCATTTTCACCGGTAATAATATCCTTTACCCAGCCATTGTCTGAAAAAAGCTGCTCCACCATGCCAAAAATGCTGTTGGCGTATTTTTCATTGGCCGCCAGAATTGGCTCAAGAGCTTGGTAGAGAAAGCGGTAAATATACTGGGTGTTGGGTTCATCGCGCTGAAAAAGGGGTTTTAACACATCAGAGGGTAAACGCAAAAGCCGTTTAAAAAACAGAAACTGCTTGAAATCGATCAATTCTTCAAAATCAACCGCTTCATTATTCTGGATCAAACCCAGTTGTTTTTGTACTGTACCGATGAAAAGATTTTTGTCCCAGGCAGCTGGCACAGCCACGTTTTTTTCAAGGCACAGGCTTTTGAGGTATTTGGAATAATCCTCCAACTTTGCTTTGGCCCTTTCCTGAGGGGGAACATTTTTCACCGGGTTGGTGGATTCCAGGGCCAGGGCAATGCTGTCAGCAGCACTGTTCAGACTGGCGCATAAATCACGATAGGATTCATAGAGAAATTGGCCTGAATCAATTCTCTGGATTAAGGCAGCCAGGACCTTTAAGTTCAAATTGATTTTGCCCTTTAAATTGTTGAAAAGATCCATATCCGAAGCCGGGACAATGGATACCACGCAATCGCTAAGGGCTCTTACTGATTTATCATAGGGATTGTCACTTCCGAACCTCATAAGACCGAAAACCGAATCGCCCTTGATAAGCCCCACACGATGGGATTTCTCGATGATTTCATCAGGACTCATGCCATCCACCGGCCCGCTGGAAGCCAGAAGCTCGGCCATGCCTTTATGTAAAAAATTGATGGAGCGAAGGCTCTCACCCTGTAACAATAATATGGTGCCCTTTGACACCTGCTGATTTTTAACTGTTTTCGACCGGTCAAATTTTTCCATACGATAGATATAATAATACCAAAACACTAAAATAACAAGTCAATAGTCGCTTCCAATAAGCTGAAACAGAAAAACAGCTCTGATTAAGATGAGTATAATTTATATTCAGAGCACAAATTAGAAATAAGTCGCCCCGCCGGGTACACAGGGCAAGTCAAAAAAACAGGGATTGATAAAAAAAAGTCTCCCTACCTGGCAAATTACCCGAATGAAAACTTAACATAATGGTTCAGCAGCTATGTTTCACAGAGCTTGTTAAGCTGACCTCACAGGATATTTCCACTCCCTGATTTTTGGCCGATTTGATCAAAAGCTTTCCTCCTAAAAGTTTAGCTCTGTACTTCATGCTTCTGAGCCCCAGCCCCTGACGAGTACCTTCAGTCAAATCAAAACCCAGTCCGTCATCCTTTACCCGTAGGCCGACTTTATCCTCGGAAGAAAAAAAGGAGATGGAAATATTCCGGGCTTTTCCATGCCTCAAGGCATTACTGGCCGATTCCTGGGCGATGCGGTATAAATGATATAAAACATCGGAATCCTTGCTTTTATGACTCACATCGCTTGTAAACCTGCAATTCACATGAAAAAGCTCCTGAACCCGCTGTGAAAAAACTTCGAGCATGCGGGATAATTCATAGGCATCAATCTCGGTGAGAAAAAGATCACGCGACAGGCTCTGGGTTTTTTGATTGGTTTGATTAATCAAATCAGCCACAGAGGAGGCCCGGTTGGAAAGCCCCTGATCGATGGATTTCAGCTTAATGGCAAGGGATTCACTTAAAGCCGACAGGCCGCTCAAATCCTGGCAAATATCATCGTGCAGCTCCTGGGCGATACGCCTCTGCTCACGGCTTGAAATTTCCAGCACCTCTTTTTCAAGTTCCCGGCGTTCAGAAATATCATAAAAGCTGAAAATGTAGCAATCCCTTTCCTCAAAAACAAGGGTTTCATAAGAGGTAATGGCCCAAAAAACACCCCCCTTTTTAGGGCGCACAGGTATTTCCAGGGTTCTGGAATCATCAAGCTGGCAATCCATAACCCAGCGTGAGAGGAAATCCTGATCCTGAAAAAAACAATTCAAATCCAGCCCCTTTTCCAGAGTCTCCTGCTCAAGCAAATTCTGAAGAAAGCTCCGGTTGGCGTAGAGAATGCGGAAATCCATATCCGTTATGGCCAGAGGCAAAGGAGTCGCGTCGGTAATGGCTTTGAGGTTCTTTTCATTATTTTCAAGAATGCGGGTTTTTTCCCGAATATCATTATTAAGAATGGAATTCTCGATTGTTCTGCAAATAAGGCGTCGTAATTCATTGAAAATATATTTTTTAGACAAAGGGCAATCGGACAACAAAAAACCGAATACCTCACCACCGAAATTCAGCACCTGCTTGATCAGGAAAAAGGGCTTTTCCAGGTCCATAACCTCCTGTTCAGGCAGCATTTGCTCCGGGGCCAGGTAAAAATCACTGCTGTTTAGAACTTTATTGCTCATGGACATTAAAATCCGGCTTTCCTGCTGAGGCTCAAAACCCTTGTAAAGGCATAAAAAGAAATGCTCTATATTAATACGCGGCAAATGTTCGGTAAGAACCAAGACCATATCGGAAAGGGAGTTTGTATCCAGAAGCTGCTCGCGGATAGTATAAATTTCGCTTTGCTCTTCCTGTTCCAGCAAGTCTGAATACTGAACCCTCTGCAATGCTTTTTTGGTGATCAGGCTTTCAGCATCAATTAAGGGCTGAAACAATTTCAAAGGGGGCTCTTTACGGGACATGACAAATTCCTTAAGGGGCGCGAGCAAAAGGTGGCAGAAATCCACATCAAACTGGTTCCAGAGAACCAGATAAAGTAGCTGATGCCACTGTGAAAGAAAATCACGGGACTCGCCAGTATGAAAAAGCAGGCTGAAACTTTCGAGCCAATTACGGACCGACGAACGAATCCTCTCCTGAATGGAATCGGGTGATGAGTCGATAATCGGAAGATAACGAAGCCATAGACATTCAGAAAGCGCGCGGCTCTCATGGCTTTGAAATTCAGGAAACAGAGCCACCGGCTTTTTATCCTTTAAAGAGCAACCGCAAGATTCCCTTACAGTCAGCCTGGTGCTGAGCTGAACCTGAGGCGCGGCACCTTTGCCTCGAATCTCGGCAATCAGCATCTCGGCGCTGGTCATACCCAGACGCTCAAGGGGCTGGTTTACCGTGGTCAAAGGCGGAGTGGCGCTGATGGCCACATCAGTATTATCATAACCCACAATGGCCAAATCCCAGGGCACATGAATCCCCCGTGCCTCACACTCCTTTTGGGCACCTATGGCCATCTCATCGTTGGCACAAACAAGCACCTCAAAAGGCAATCCCTTGTCCAGAAGCCGGGCACAAGCCTCGCTTCCACCGGAAGTAAGGAGCTTCCCTTCCACAACCAGATTGGGGTCAAAAGGAACATGAAGCTCTTCCATGGTTTCGCGAAAAACCTTGTAGCGCCCCTGAACCTCGTCAAAACCAGGCGGCCCGTTCAAAAAGGCAAAACGGCGGTAACCATGGTCCACAATCAAATGATAAGCCAACTCCCTTACACCCGGATGATTATCCACCCACACGCAAGGAATCGATGGAATCGAAAAATTCACCCCAACCATAGGCAAAGGCCGCAAAAGCTCCGCCAAACGGGACATGACATCAAGGTTGCCGTAAATTCCGGCATTGGCCAGAAGAATCAGCCCCTCAAGGCTCTTATAGGGAATAAAATCAAATAATTGTTTTTCAATACTGTCATAAATACTCTCCTCCTGAAACAAACCGCTTTCAAGACAAAGCAGATTGATCTCGCGCTCATGAAAAAAGCTTTTGATACCTGACAATATTTTCTTGTTGTAATCGCTGGTAATCCAGTCAATCAGAATTCCCACAGTGAGCGGGCGTTTTTTATTTTTTGTTGTGGTCATCATTTTCTAACTTTACGTTGGTTTTATTTTGTCACCTGTTTTAATAATACTTATAATAGAAAAGAAAGTCAATTAAATCAGGTTTATCAAGGATAATAAAGAATTGAAATACTCCTATGAGTGCTTACTAAAATTTGCCTAGAAAAGATGTGGGCGTTGCCTGCCTCCGCTTCATTTAAAACAGCTATTCTCCGATTAAGCGTGAATAAAGAATAACCTCCACCTACCAAACATGGCCATGGGTCGGCAGGCCGGGCTTTGCGCCCCTCCGCTCGCGCTTCGAAGCTTTTTTCCGGGAAACTATCCCGGAAAAAAGGCTTTGGCAACCAGGTTTTGAAAAACCTGGTTGCCAGGGCTCCAATCCCTAACGCGAAAATACAGATGAGTCTGAAACAACACATGATAGCTGTTGAAAAATTCAAGGCCATGGCTATGGAAGGCAGCGCAAAAAGCATCGATTTTCTGATTTCCTGTCTGGACAAAAACACAGACTTACCCACAACCAAAAGGCTCGACTATGCCCTGAGTTTTGTAACTAGCCAGGAAGGCATTGGGCAACTGGAACATTATCTGTTTAATGGCACACAAATACAGAGAAATTACATCACCCTGTTTTTTGCCCGACGAAATGAGTGGCCACTTGTAAACCGGGCCTATGCCATGAAGCTCATCGACTATCGCCAGGCTTATTCACGATAGGCAATGGGTGAAGTTTATCTTCATTTTGACTACAGATAATCTTCACTTATTCTTCACAATAAAGCTATTGTTGAAAATAAAATTTCTGTCATAATTAAAAAAGAACATCTAGAAAACGAGGTATATATGGCTGCTAAAAAAAATCCATTATTCAAAATCATCCGCTTTAGCATTTTAGGTTTAATGCTCATCGGCTCCATGGTGATTCACTATCTTCACATTTACGGCGGGGCGATCTACCCCTCGGTCCATTCAATCTGCCCCTTTGGCGGGCTTGAAAATCTTTGGTCCTTTGTCGCGGGACACAGCAATATATCAAAAATTTTTTCCGGGACCATGGTGCTCTTTTTTCTGACAGCCTTGATCGCTGTATTTTTCAGACGCAGCTTTTGTGGAAATATTTGCCCCTTTGGAGCAATCCAGGAATTTCTCGGCAAAATCTTTCCCAAAAAAATCAAAGTTCCGCCTGCAATAGATAAGGTGCTAAAATACCTTAAATATGTTTTATTGTTGCTTTCAATTATCATGGCCTGGGCGACCATGAGTCTATGGATTTCGCCTTACGACCCCTGGGCTGCTTTTGGCCATCTCTTTACCGGCTCAGAGGTTTTCACCGAATTCCTCATCGGTACCATTATTCTAATAGTGATCACTCTGGCTTCTTTTGTGATTAACCGGCCCTTTTGCCGTTATTTGTGCCCTGCCGGCGCTTTTTACGCCCTTGTGGGTAAAATCAGCCCTTCCTATGTGGAGAGAAACCCTCAGACCTGTATTAACTGTAAACTGTGTACCAAAAACTGCCCCGTGGATCTGGAAGTTCATAAAATGGAGAAAGTAAAAAGCGGCGAATGCATTTCCTGCGGTATTTGCGTGGATGTTTGTCCCCAGCCGGAACCAGGCACCATGATCGCCTCAAAATTCGGCAGCAAGAAAATAAAGCCCCTGGTTTTTCTGTTGGTAAGTGTGGGCATTTTCTTTGGCGCGCTATTTATTCTTGACGCGGCCGGTCTTTACAAGGTCTCCATTCCGCCTGTTGAGGAGATTCTGGAAAAACAGGATTTCATATCCGTCGGCGATCTTCGCGGCTCCATGACCATTGAACAAGGGGCCTTTTATTCAGGCAAGAGCCTGGATCAATTTTATGAAATCATGGAAATTCCCAAAGAGGTTCCCAAGGATACCTTGATGAAATATCTGTCATCTTACATCAAAGGCTATGATTTTCATGTGATGAAGGCCAAAAAAGCACTGGAATAAAAATGGGGTTAGTTTTTAACTCAATCACAATTCAGCCATCAACGGGATTAGTTAAATGAGTCATGGCTTGCAATTTTTATGTAAATCGCAAGCCATATCTCCCACATTCCGCAGTGAATTTAGGTAATTTCTTATATTATTTAGAATTGAGGCTCTTTAAACCTGATTCCAAGCACTAGAAGCATATTTTTACTTTCAAACGTGCTTTTTTCTTTTCAACTATTGGGGAAGAAGCTTACCATCCTTTAAGAATCATGACCAGGCTCCATTGTTTTATCAAATCATCTTGACCCTGACCCTTGTTTTTAGAATACTTAATATGTAGAAGATTTTTATCGACGATTTTTTTAGGAAGGAAAACTAAGGATGAAACTATTAATAGTGGGAGGAGTTGCCGGTGGAGCCAGCACGGCAGCCCGATTAAGAAGGCTCGATGAAAAGGCTGAAATCATTATATTCGAACGGGGAGAATACATATCATTCGCCAATTGCGGCCTTCCCTATTATATTGGGGGTGTGATTTCAGAAAGAAACAATCTTCTGGTGGTTGAACCTTCTTTGATGAAAAGTCGTTTTAATATTGATGTGCGTGTGTTTAACGAAGTAGTGAAGATAGACAGGGATAAAAAGATTCTGACCATTGTTGATCTTCAAAAGGATATAAAATACACCGAGACCTATGACAAACTTGTTTTGTCTCCTGGCGCGACACCTCTGGTTCCTCCTATTCCGGGAATCCATTCAAAAAAAATCTTTACACTGCGAAACATTCCCGATACTGACGCGATTGTTGAAGCGATTAATGATGAGTCTGTAAAAAGGGCTGTTGTGGTTGGAGGGGGTTTTATAGGCCTTGAGATGGTTGAAAACCTGACTGAAAAGGGAATTAAGGTATCTCTTGTGGAAATGGCTCCTCAAGTTATGGCACCCCTGGATTTTGAAATGGCTGCCATTGTTCATCAGCATTTACAGGTCAAGAACATTGAATTTTACTTGAACGATGGTGTTCAGGCTTTTCAGGATACAGAAAAGGGAATCAATGTTATTCTTTCCAGCAGAAGAACCATAGAGGCAGATTTGGTGATACTGGCGATCGGAGTCAAACCCGAAACATCATTGGCCCTGGAAGCCGGTATTGAATGCAATAGGGGCATCGTGGTTAATAAAAACATGAGAACCTCTGATGAAAACATTTTCGCCGTGGGTGATGCTGTTGAAGTAAGAGATTTTATCTCCGGCAAGCCTACCCTCATTCCCCTGGCCTGGCCTGCCAACAAACAAGGAAGGATAGCCGCCGACAACATCGCCGGCATACCGAGCGAATACAAAGGCACACAAGGAACCGCCATTGCCAAGTTATTTGATTTAACCATCGCGTCAACCGGGTTAAATGAAAAACAGCTCAAAGCCCAGAGTATTTCCTATCTCAAATCCTTTACCCATTCAGCTAATCACGCGGGCTATTATCCCGGGGCCATACCCATGTCCATCAAAATCATATTCGCGCCTGACACAGGTAAATTATTGGGCGGCCAGATCGTGGGGATCAAAGGTGTTGATAAAAGAATCGATGTTCTGGCCACAGCCATCCGGGCAGGAATGACGGTTTATGACCTTGAAGAACTTGAACTCGCCTACGCGCCGCCCTACTCTTCCGCCAAAGATCCGGTTATTATGGCTGGTTTTGTGGCAGTTAATATTCTGAACAAGCAGGTTAAGATTATTCATTGGGATGAGATCAGCGATTCACAAAATAATGGGAATATTATTATTGATGTACGTACTGAAGAAGAATACAGCCTCGGGGCCATGCCCGGGGCTATTAACATTCCCCTGGATGAGCTTAGAAACAGAAGCACTGAATTATCCAAAGATAAAAAGCTTTATGTTTATTGCCAGATGGGCTTACGGGGTTATGTGGCCGCGAGAATTCTTTCCCAATGGGGCTATGATGTTTATAATTTGAGCGGAGGCTACATAACCTGGCATTTTACAACATTAAAACAAGCCAATGAAGATATTTACGATTCCAACAAAATCACTTTGAATGACGAAATTGTAGCAGTGGGAGAACATGAATCTCATGGTCAGGCTGATCTCAAGATTGACGCCTGCGGCCTTCAATGCCCTGGGCCGATTATGCAGCTGCATAAGGGAATAAAAAAGCTGAACCCAAACCAGCATCTTGATATTGAGGCCACTGATCCCGGATTCTGGAATGATATCAGCACCTGGTGTGAACGAACGGGAAACACCCTTGTTTCACGAAAAAGTGATGGGGGTGTCATCAAAGTCCGTATCAAAAAAGCGGCTTATGAAAAATCGCCCCAAGGAACACCATCATCAAACGGGAAAACACTGGTTCTTTTTAGCGGTGATTTTGACAAAGCCATGGCCGCCATGATTATTGCCAACACAGCCGCCAGCATGGGAAAAGAGGTTAGTATTTTCTTCACCTTCTGGGGGTTGAACCTTTTAAGAAAGAATTCATCCAGCAAGGTCAAGAAAAATATCGTGGAAAAGCTTTTTGGAATCATGATGCCCCGGGGAGCTGAAAACTTTAAGCTGTCCAAAATGAACATGATGGGAATGGGAACAGCCATGATGAAAGGAATCATGAACAAAAAAAATGTGACCTCCTTGAAGGAATTGCTCGCGGCTGCATTGGCCAATGGGGTCAAATTCATCGCCTGTCAAATGACCATGGATATTATGGGTATCAAGAAAGAAGAACTCATCGATGGCATTGAAATCGGCGGAGCCGCGACTTATGTGGGAACCACTGACCACGCGGGAACGAATTTGTTTATTTAGTAGAAATTTTACTATCATTACAGGCTTTACTTGATTTCTTCGTAATCAACAGTATCAAGTTCGCCTCTCTCATAGGCATTCTGAACGCAGCAAAGCGAAGTGAAAAATCTCAGTTGATTATGGGCATGTTGATTTTCTAATAGAGTGTTTGCGAGTATGAAGGAGGCAATGCAGGATTAGACAGGGCAGATTTTTCAAGGTTGCAGGAATAAAGTGAATGCCAATGAGCATTCACGACAAATAGTGAATGCCAATGAGCATTCACGCCACCGAGCAGTAAATGCGGAGCATTTTTGACCAGCACAAAAAACCTTTGAAGGCAGGAGCCGGAGCAAGGAAAATCCGGCCTGAAAGCCCCAGGCTTATCAAGCAAGGCCAAAAAAAAGGGCGTCCCGGAAAAATCCGAGCAGCCCTGTGTTTTGATAATTACACCGGCTCGTTTTATGGCCGGATAGTTTCCTGAAGGCTAAGATCCTTGGTACTGAGCTGCATGATCTCCTTGGTGTAGGAATTAACATAAATGCGGTCGCCGTAGAAACTGATAAAACTATCCTTGTGAACCTTTTCCTTGGAAATGGCCAGGGGTGTCATGGTATAGTCAAATTTGGCCAGATAAAAATCGGTACCCACATGGGCGATCACATAGATATTTGTTTCATAAACCTCGATAAAAGTGCGGTAAAAAACAGCCTGTTCGCTGACCGCCAGTGGGTCAAGGGTTAGCCGATCCAGCAGGGTCAGGTAGGAATCCTCCATACCCGTGCCTTTATGAGTAACCACCACCACCCCATCTGTGTTCACCTGGTATTCGCGGCCGGAAATATTAGATTGAGGCGATTTGACCTCCAGCTCTCCTGTAGCCGCGTTGATAATGTACATGGTGTTGTTAAAATGGCCGCCGTCGAGAAAATCGGAGGTTTTCAGGTAGTAGAGTTTACCCGCAAAGGTCTTTTCATCAGTTTTGGCGTCCTTGAGGTTTTGTTCCAGTTCAGCCAGGTCCTTTTCCTTCTGGGCCAGTTCCTCAGCCACTTTTTCAGGATTTTCCTTAATCTCATCCACACGTTTATCTGTAGCCAGGTCTTCCTTGTCCCTGGCAATTTCCTTTTCTTTTTCAACGATCGCGCTTTCCTTGTCGCTGATAGCTGTTTCCGTGTCTGTGATCTCTTTTTCCTTTTCAGCTATGGCTGTTTCCTTGTCGCTAATTTCCTTTTCTTTGTCAGCTATCTCGGCCTCTTTTTCAGCCTTGACGGTTTCATCGCTAATGGTTTTGACTTCCTCTTTATCAGCGGCCAGCTCTTCCTTTTCCTTTTCAAGGTCCTGTTTTTCCTTTTCAAGATCTTCCTTGACCTGGGTCACCTCTTCCTTGTCCTGGGCCACTTCTTCCTTGTCCTGAATCACCTCACGTTCCTTCAGGTCAACCATATTTTCGCGCTCTTCGTAGCCCCTGTCCTCCTGGTCACGCACCGAATCAATAACTTCGTCCTTGGTGATTTCCGTGGTGTCTAATGTTGAAAGATCGCCTGCCTTAGCCTCGGCTGTCAAGGGAATGACGATTTTGGTGGCTCCCGGCCATTGATCATAGCGCGTTGACATACCCACATCAGCGGCACTCAAATAGCCCATGACCTTGGCCTTGTAGCGTTCAGCATAATAATTAATATCACCCCGATGCACGGCATTATAAATGGTGACAAAAAAAGCCAGGGTATCGGCATCACTTGCCGAATAGCCGTAGAGGTCCTGCAAATATCCTGAAATAATCAGCCGCACCGTGGCAATATGGCGAACCCCGCCTTTGGGCGAAATGGAGATGATGTCAGCATCGTACTTGCCGCTTTCACCCGGGTCCTCCACATGGACCGCTGAAAAAACATCGGAAAACCAGCCCTCAGCCTTTCCGGCCTTGATGCCCGTGGACATGGACTTGCCCCATCCGTAAATCACGCTAACCGGGTAAATCCTGACCGTGCCTGTATAATCAATAAAATTGATGGTTTTATCGCTCTTGATCTCGTTAACATCCACCCCAAGCGAAAAAAGGCTGGCAGTTAAAAAGACCAGACTAACAAAAATAAAAAGATTCCTCTTCATCATCAGCTCCTTTATATACCCTGATAATTAATAGTCGACACAATAGGGAAAAATATACAGGATAACTAAGTTTAGCATAAACTAGTTTAGCTCAGGGGTCAAGTTTTCGACCATTTCCTGAAAAAAAACTTGTATCTTGTCCCTGCTAATAAGATAGCCAAGGTTTTTCAGGAAACTATCACAGAAAAGTAAAAGAAATGTAAAATTATTTTGACAAGTGGAAACGAGGATTCAATAATGAAAATTTTGGCTGTTGCCCCCTCCGCTTCGCTCCGGCGGGCCGGGCTTTGCGCCACGCCGCTTACGCTCTGAAGGTTTTTGGGCTGAAATTGTCAGCCCAAAAACGCTTTGGAACCCTGTTTTTGAAAAAACAGGGTTCCATGGCTCCAATCCCTAACAGGGTATAAAACCCTGGACCGAATCACCATTTTTCATTTTATCAGGTCATTTGAAATCAAAGCTTATTACCATCAAGCTTCGGGTATTTTGTAATTTTCCACAATAAAATCAATATCCTTGTCACCACGGCCGGAAAGGTTTACCAGGATTGACTGGCGCGGATTTTCCCGGGCAAACTTCTGGGCATAGGCAACAGCATGGGAGCTTTCAAGTGCCGGAATAATTCCCTCGATACGGGACAAGGTAAAAAAAGCCTCAAGACATTCATCATCACTTGCCATGACATACTCAACCCTGCCCTTATCCTTAAGCATACAATGTTCAGGCCCGGAACCTGGGTAATCAAGACCGCTTGCAATGGAATACACCGGCTCTGGTTCACCCTTGTCGTTCTGGAGCAAATAGGAGCGAAAACCATGGAGCACACCGGGCTTGCCATAGGAAAGACTGGCCGCGTGATCCCCTATTTTCAAGGAACGTCCTGAAGGTTCCACACCCACAAGTCGAACATCCTCATCATCCAGAAAACCGGAAAAAATACCCATGGCATTTGATCCACCCCCCACACAGGCTGTGACCACATCGGGAAGCTCCCCTGTCATCTCAAGAAACTGTTCGCGTGCTTCTATGCCCACAACATGCTGAAAATCACGTACCATCATGGGAAAGGGATGAGGGCCTACTACAGAACCAATACAATAAATACTGGTCACCGGATCTATCAGATAGGCTTGAAAAGCGGAATCCACCGCTTCTTTCAGAGTTTTCAGGCCATGAGTAACCGGAACAACCTTGGCCCCAAGAAGCTGCATACGCACAACATTGGGATGCTCCTTGGCAATATCCACCTCGCCCATATGAATTTCACATTCAAGACCAAAATAGGCCGCGGCTGTAGCCAAAGCGACTCCATGCTGGCCGGCTCCGGTCTCGGCAATCAGGCGTTTTTTGCCAAGATACTTGGCAAGCAAGCCCTCACCCATGCAGTGATTGAGTTTATGGGCCCCGGTGTGATTAAGGTCTTCGCGCTTCAGGTAGATTCGTCCGCCCGTTTTATTCGAAAGGTTCCGGCAAAAATAAGTAGGGGTAGGACGCCCCTGAAAATGCTTCCGAATGGCCCGTAACTCGGTAATGAAATCATGGGATTTGCTGATTGAAAAATAAGCATCGGTAATTGCGTCCATCTCTTTTTGTAATTCCGGAGGAATAAAGGATCCGCCAAATTCACCAAAAAAGCCTTTTACGTCTGGTTGTGTCTTAAGATACTGATGTGCCATAAAATCTCCTTTATACCATACTAGCATCGAGCCGTGATACTGTCAATAGAAAGGCATGGAATTCCTGTCCGGAAAACTGGTTAGAAAAGCACCCATCACTGGGATTTCACGGCTTCTGAAAACAAGGTAATGACTTGGGCTATTTTTTACCCCAAAACTTACAGATGGATGGTTTAAACATTTCTGGCTGCCGGCTTTGTTACAGCCTATCCGTGATTCACCGCTCAATTAGTAAAGCAGGGGAATTCCTGAAAAAACAGGCGCTCACCTATACGGCGTTTGACTGCTTCGTAATAGAGGCTCTGGTATTCACGGGCAGACTCTTCCCAGGAAAAACGCAGTTTCATCACTCTTTGTTTCATTTTCCTGATGAGTTCGGGTGAATTGTAATAATGATGCACGGCCCAGCCTATGGTGTTGTAAAGAGCCTCGGGTGTGAGATCGAACATCTTGAAACCCGTGCCCTGGCCGGTCCGCTCATCAAGATTGATCACCGTATCGTTCAAACCGCCACGGGCGGAAACAATGGGCAGGGTACCGTAACTGAATGAATAAAGCTGGTTCAGACCGCAGGGTTCAAAGCGCGAGGGCATAAGGAAAAAATCACTGCCAGCCTCGATTTTATGTGCCAGCTGATCGTTGTAACCAATAAAAACACCCAGTTTACCAGGGTGCCTTTCAGCCGCGTCGGAAAAATAAAAATGGGACCAGACCTCGCCAGTGCCGAGAAGCACTATCTGTATGTCCATGTCCTCCAGGAGTTTATCGATGATGGTGGCCAATAAATCGATACCCTTCTGGAAAACCAGACGAGTGACAATACCTATGACCGGTACATGGGGCCGCAGAGACAAGCCCATGGCCCTTTGAAGATCAGCCTTGCACACATCCTTGCCCTCGAGATTATCCGATGAAAAATTGGCAGCTATCAATTTATCGGTCTCGGGATTCCAGATGTCATAATCAATACCATTGATGATGCCATAAAGATCAGCGCCCCGGTCGCGAATAACACCTTCAAGGCCCCAGCCGAACTCAGGTGTTTTTATTTCTTCAGCATAACTCGGACTCACTGTATTAACCAAGGTGGAATGGTAAATTCCGCCCTTGAGCAGATTCACCTTGCCGTTTTTCTCAAGACCCTGGGGATGAAAATGGTCCCAGCTCACTTCAAGCACATCCATGAGGCCTTCGTAAAAATCACCCTGATGCTGCATATTATGAATGGTGAAAAGCGAGGCGCATCGGGCCAGTGGTGTTTCGGCGTAAACAGTGTTCAGAAATACAGGCACAGCCGCGCTTTGCCAGTCATGGGAATGAATCACATGGGGTATGAAATCAAGATACAAAGAGAGCTCCATGGCTGCACGGGAAAGAAAGGCAAAGCGGTTGTCATTATCAAGAAAACCGTTTCCTGTCTCGTCAAAATACAAACCCTTACGGCCAAAGAAATGTTCATACTCAATAAAATAAACTTTTACATTTGAATCAGGAATAAACCCTTCATATACCGCGGCCCAGCAAGTACCGATACGCCCCAAAGGAACACCCAGGGGAGCATCATGCTTTTTCAGCTTCCAATGATCCTTGTCAATAATATAATAACGAGGCATAATGATGCGTACATCGTGGCCAATAGATGAAAGTTCCTTGGCCAGGGCGCCGGTTACATCGGCCAGGCCGCCGGTTTTGGCAAAGGGAACGGCTTCGGGTGTGACAAAAAGGATTTTCAGAAAATCCTGCTTCAGGCTTGGTGTTTTCATAAATGCTAATTTATCCAAAGTTTGGTAAAAATTCAAGCTGGCAAAGAGGCATTTCTCGGCAATCTTCTGAAAATTTTCCATGAACCTCACACATGTCATAAAGCGAGATTCCCAGGGAGAGGGCTTTAACAAGCTGAAAAATCGTACTTGTTTAGATAAATTTCAATTCGCGATAAAGGCCTTAGGGATAGGAGGCATGGCTTGCCATTTTTTCAAAAATGGCAAGCCAAAGCGTTTTTTACCGGATTATTTCCGGTAAAAAACCTTC
>JAFGWI010000175.1 GCA_016937215.1 Spirochaetales bacterium
CGGGGACAGACCTCCGCCGGGGACAGACCTCCGCCGGGGACAGACCTCCGCCGGGGACAGACCTCCGCCGCATAACAAATCCCCCTTGCGGGATAAGCGTTAGGGATAGGAAGCATGAGGAGCTTTTTTTCAAAAAAGCGACGAAAACCCTTTTTTCGCGATTTACGCGAAAAAAGGGGTCGGAGCCGGATGGCGGAGTGCTGTAAAGCCCGGCCTGGCGGAACGAAACGCAGTGGAGTGCAGGCAGGTAACGCCCAATATATTGGATATTTTAGCTACAAGTGGAACATGATAAATAATTGATTTTCTTTGTTCGAAAGAGCTTCAAGTTCCTTGAAAATCGGCCGATTCTATTAACGATGTATGATATGAATTTTGAACAATTTAACCAGGCCGAAGTAAAGGCTTATTTAAGCAGGCAGATCATCGCCTATATTGGCAACAAGCGGAAGCTTTTGCCCTTGATTTTTGACGGAATCAAGGAGTCTTTTCCGAATGGGGGCAGGGGATACCGCTTTTTTGACGCATTTGCCGGTTCCGGTGTGGTTTCACGTCTGGCCAAGGCCATGGGTTTTTCCGTATTGTCAAATGACTGGGAGGAATATTCCAGGGTCATCAATTCCACCTTTCTAGGTTTGAACCCCTCGGAGCTGGATATTCTGATTGGACCCTCCTTTATGCTGAACAACTGGCTTGAGGCTGTGAATAATCTATCTGATCCTCACCCTGAGGAAGAATATATTGCCCGCTATTATGGACCTAAAAGTTTTGATATTTCAAATGTGGATTACAATTCTCAGCGGCTTTTTTATACCCGTTATAATGCCTTGATTATAGATCGTGTGCGAAATTATATTGATGTTTGCTATCCTGAAAAGCCCGGTGGGTGGCGGAATAACAAGATACGTAATTTCCTGATCACGCTTCTGCTTTACAAAGCAGCCACTCATACCAATACCTCCGGTGTGTTCAAAGCCTATCATAAGGGCTTTGGCGGTCATAATGGCGACGCCCTGAGCCGTATTCTGCGGCCGATTCGCCTGGAAGCTCCGGTTTTGCTGGAATCG
Organism: Spirochaetales bacterium; assembly: GCA_016937215.1. Lineage (GTDB taxonomy): Bacteria > Spirochaetota > Spirochaetia > SZUA-6 > JAFGRV01 > JAFGWI01. The sequence continues at coordinate 1,068 of JAFGWI010000175.1, forward strand.
GACCAGCCCATGGAAATTTTTAATTGCGATGCCAATTTACTGGTGCGTCAAAGCGAAATGGAGGACATTGATATCGCCTATCTTGATCCTCCTTACAATCAGCATCAATATGGCAGCAATTACCATATGCTCAATAGCATCGCCAGATGGGACAAGATTCCCCATCCCCTTGAACTGGACCAAAAGGGGCGGTTGAAAGAAAAAGCAGCCATTCGAAAAGATTGGGTCAATACCCGGTCTCCCTATTGTTACCGCGACCAGGCTGAAGTAGCTTTCAGCGATTTAATTGGCAATCTTAAAGCCAAATTGATTTTTATATCCTATTCTACCGACGGCATTATTTCTTTTGAAAAGCTTCAGCGGATTTGCGAGAAAAAAGGGCGTTTGAGCCTCTATACCAACCAATACATAAAATATCGCGGCGGCAAACAGAGTAACCAGGGTAAATCCCATAATATCGAGTTCCTCTTGCGGGTGGAATCCAACGAGCCGGCGACCCTTTATGCCAAACGCGAAATCCAGAGGCTATTGGCTTTGCGTAAAGCCCATTTGGAGCTGAAAAACCGATTTAAAAAGCAGGCCCTTGCCAGGGAATTTTATATTGAAAAGGGCAATGTTTATTTTGAATCACAAAACCGCAAATTGCCTTTTAAGAAGAACCATCTCTTTGATCTGGAATTTGATTTTGAACCTTCAAGCCTTTCTCTGGAAGAATTGCAGTTATTGAACCAGAAGCTTCATCAAACATCCTGCCAAAGCAAGGAAGAGGAACTGGAAGAAATTCTCACGCGCATTCGCGAGCAGGATGAGGACATTCCCTATTTTGTGAAGCTCTTACCCGATACCTTGCAGAAGCTGGCGCACAAGAAAAACCGGCCCATTTTTGAACGCTACATGAAGCGCATCGAGGCCTTGAAAGCCCATCGGCCCGATGTTTTTTCCAGCATTGAGCGAAAGCTCAATAACTTGAACCATTTAGCTGAAAAACGCTTTACATCATAGAGCTGGTTTTGTATATTTGGTTTTGAAGATCTATGAACTCCGCTAAAAAAAAACTGCGACAGATCATTTATGAACGATTAAAAAAGCTTGACCCCCAGATTAAAGACCAATGGGGTTCAGCGATTCTGGAGTCTCTTCAGGCTCTGGAGCTTTGGCAAAAGGCCGATGTGGTGCTGCTCTATCTTGCCATGGCTAATGAAATTAATACCCAGCCGATAATCGAGCTGGCCTATTCCCAAAACAAAAAAGTGGCCGTTCCCATGCTTTCTAAAGGCCATATGGAATTCCGTTATTTTACAGCCAAGACACCCCTTTATGCCCACAGCCCCTTCGGGATTCTGCAGCCAGGCCTTGAGAGCCCCTGCTTTGACCCGGCGGCTTTAAAACCCGAGGAAAACTGTTTGGTGATTGTTCCGGGCCTGGCCTTTTATCACGATGGCCGCCGGTTGGGACGAGGCGGGGGCTATTACGACCGCTTTCTTGCCTCCATTGAAAGTTACGAGCGTCCGCGCTTTTTTGCCCTGGCCCTGGCTTACCAATTGCAGCTTCATGAAGCCATTCCCTTTAATGAGCATGATAGGCGGGTGGACGGGGTTCTTACGGAAAAGGGCTTTGATTCTCAAGGCGCTTTCAGAACTGCGGTTTCGTCAGAATCATGAAAAGCGCGGATAAATTATCTTGTTAACTGATAAAAAATGATGAGTATGCATCCAGCTATAGGCAAACACCGGGCAGAACATCCTGAAGCACACAACATGAAGTTATTTTTCTGGGCACCTGGCTCACTGTTCCCCCCCCCGTAAAGGCTATTCCCCGGCAGTCGAAGTAGCCTCCGGGGCGTCCTCGGTTACTGTCCCCGGCCCGGAATTCTCTAGTGCTTCCGGGTTGGCAAGGCTCTTTTCCTCGGCGGACAAATCAATCTTGTATTTCTTCAGTAAATCGTCAATGCTGTTTTTTTCCAGCACTTCCTGGCCTTCTGTCAGTTCCTTAATGGCCTTAACATCCTTGTAACCCATACTTAATGCCTGTTCCAGGGCAATCTCCCCTTTTTGGGGGTCCAGCACCTTTAAAAGCAAAATCTCCGCTTTTTCAAACCACACCCCGGCCTGATTGGTATTGAGCAACAGGCTTTGGTCATAGGCGGAAAGCGCATCAGCATATTCTTCTATTCCGCGCAATCCCCGGGCCAGCCAAAGCTGGGCTTGAAAATCCTCGGGGCTTTGCTCAAGATAGACCTGGAGTTTTTCTATTCCCTTTGTGAACTCGCCTTCGGAAACATAGAGTTCTCCCAGATTATAGAAACTTGTTAAATTGTCAGCATCGTATTGAATAATCCGGTTAAAAAGCTCGATGGCTTTGTCGGTTTTTTTCTGCTCCCAATAAAGAATGGCCGAATTATTCAGGGCAGTGATATTTTCAGGAGCCCTTTCAAGAACCTCGGCATAAATCGCCAGGGCTTCATCTATCTGATCTTTTTGTGACAAAATATAGGCCAATACATTGTTGATTTCATCATTCCCGGGATTGAGCTTTTGCAGCTGCCTTGCCTGAACCTCGGCAGATTCAAAATCCTTTTTATCAATATAGGCATAACACAAATTGAAGCGGGCCGCTGAAAGAGAAGGGTCATAACTCAAGGCGATCTGGTAATAATTCATTGATTCTTCAATCTTGCCGAGTTTGTAATAACCATTTCCCAAATTGTAATACTCCTTAGCTATTTCAAGGGCATTAGGCGGGCTTTGACATGAGGCGAGAATGAATATCATGAAGAATAATAAAATCAGGAACTGTCTCTGTTTCATAAACCCGATTATAAAAAGAAAGCCCGATTTTGGAAAGCTCCTTTTACTCACCCAGATCATTTTAAGGCCATTTTTATAAAAATTTCAGTAAAAAACGAATATGACTTTTGGCTAGTTGACTATTTACAGGGGATGGACTACTTTTTTAAGCAGAATTAATTAAAAAAAAGGAGGCAGTCATGAAGAAAATTCTTCTGCTGGTTTTGATTCTTTTAGTAGCAGGCACAAGCTTCAGCTTTGCCAAAGGCCTTGGAATAGGCATAGCCGCTGGGCTTAACCAAATTGGTGGCTTACCTAATTCAATGTTATTATCACTGAAATTACCTGAAATACCCTTTTTGCTGGGTTTGGGACTGAATTTGACTCCAGGTGTATTTGGTCTGGGCGTTACGGCTGATTGGTGGATGTATCAAACCCATCTGGTCGGTATTCTCAACCTTTATTTGGGATTGGGATTATTTCTGGACGTTCAAAATGAGCAGATTTCCTTTGGAGGAAGGCTGCCCGTCGGTCTTCAAGTATGGGTGATTGACCCCCTGGAACTGTTTTTGGAAGTGGCACCCACCTTGACACTTGTAGGTACAGCGGGAATACAAATTCCCAATGTCGGTTTTCAAGGTGCCTTCGGAATCCGCTTCTGGTTTTAGCCAATCGTTTTTTTTGATAATTTATAACCGCTCACAAAATGGGGCGGTTTTTTTTGCTATTTGGGCGTTACCTGCCGCCCGGGGGCTTGGCAGGCCGGGCTTTCCATGGCTCCGGCTGTCGCCTCCGAAGTTTTGGCCGCTGAAAACGCGGCCAAAAGCTTTTCGTCGGTTTTTTGAAAAAAACCTCCTCACCATTCCAATCCCTAACGCGACAATTTGACCTCAGAGCAATGGCGTTATCATTTTTATAGTTGTTTTGTCACTATAGTAGCCACCCGTTGTCATCCCGAGCTACCACCTATTGTCATCCCGAGCTGCCACCTATTGTCATTCTGAGCAAAGCGAAGAATCTCATTTGGCATAGACCAATTGCATTCACAAACAAAAGCCCCAAACCAGGCGAGATCCTTTCCAGACGCATGGATAAAGTGAATCCCAATGAGCATTCACGCATAAAGTGAATCCCAATGAGCATTCACGCATAAAGTGAATCCCAATGAGGATTCACGCATAAAGTGAATCCCAATGAGGATTCACGCATAAAGTGAATCCCAATGAGGATTCACGTCAAATAGTGAATGCCAATGAGCATTCACGTCAAATAGTGAATCACAAAGAGGATTCACGTCACCGGGCAGCAACGCGGAGCGTTTACGACCAGGCCATCCATTGTCAAAAAAACATTTCCTTGATAAAATAAACTGAAAACTTACTCATAACAAAGGCAAAGAAAAAGAAGAAAAAGCGTGGCCATTAATGAGGAAAAGCAGCCAGGCTTTACTTGATTGTTTTTGGCTGATAATTTAGTATCTGTTATACTTTAAGGGAAGTTGGAATTTTAATGAAACACCTATTTTTATTTTTTTTGTTGATCATCACTTCGGTTATGGTCTATTCGCAAAATCCAGTCAGCATCACTCTGGAAGCCGGAGCCAAAAGCTATTTTGGGCATACCACCTACGACATGAATGAAAGGGATGTTAATATTGGTATATTCAGTCAACTGAAATTCCCTTTGTCCTCTATCATGCCTGGGCTATCAGCGGAAATTCTCCTTACTCTGCCTTCCATGCCGGAAATATATATTAAGCCCAGCTGCTACATCAATGTAACCAACCCCTATTTGCCCATGATCGACAAGGACTGGGTTCAATTCGGCTATTATCCCAAATTAATGTTCAGTTACACCGAGTCCCGGGAAGAAATGTTTTTCCTGTTGGCAGAGCTTTTATTCAGCTCGAATCTATTAAAAAAGGATTACGACTTTCTATTTTTTAACGCTGGTTATCGTTTTGAATATATCAATCAACATGCTATCGGTTTTAAAGGTTGGCAAACAGATATTCGGGATGGTGGAACATATGATACTGGTTTTTTTGATGTGCCAGATGAAGGGATAATTTATGATATTTATTATCATTCCTTAATTCTTGGTTTAGGGTTGAAATATAAGAAGCCTGTATCATGGAATATCGATGCCAATTATATGCTTCTCTGGATAGCTGATATTGATGATCATGTATTACGAAATAAATTATCCGAGGCATCGGGCATTGGCCATGGTTTTGATTCTTCTGTCGGGGTAAAGCTTTATTTGGGCGGGAAAAACAGTAAATCCAATCCTTATATAAAACTGGCAGGGAATTTTAAGTTCATGGCAGCTGATTTGGAACAAACTCAAACCTATTATGGTGATGATTTAGGTTTTCCAGGAGATCAAACTGGTGAAGTGAGCGAAAAAATCGATCATCAAATAACCAGCCTTCAATACGACCTTGCCATTGTCTTTGGCTTTGAGATAGGAAACTGAAAATGAAAAAAATACTATTATTCTTGATAATTTTTCCCGGCTTTTTTTCCTGTGATATTGTTGATTACTTTCTTCCCAATTCTATACCTGTGGCCAATGCCGGTCCTGATCAATCCGTTTCACTTGGTCAGAAAGTGGTGCTTGACGGAAGCAAAAGTTATGATAGCGACGGTGATAAAATCAGCTATTTGTGGCATTGGCTAGTTTCACCTGATGGCTCTCAGGCGCTTTTTTATGATTACAACAAGGTTAGCTGTTATATCACTCCCGACCTGCCAGGTACTTATATAATCCTTCTTGTTGTTAACGACAAGAAAGAGGACAGCGCGCCCGATAAAGTCATCATTCATGTGAACTAGTTATTTCAAATAATTCCCCTATCGATCGGCAAAAGTCCGGGAATCCTTCAGATTATGGCGCCATAGCAAGCCTGCTTTTCCCGCGTGGCGCCGGGAATCTCATTATCCAGGCAAATTCGCCCAAATGGTTTACAATCCTGAGGCTCTAGAGTATAGTCCTGGTTGAAAGAGGAACTGCTTGTGATTGATATTTACACTGACGGCGGCTGTTCCGGGAACCCCGGTCCCGGCGGCTGGGCCTTTGTTATTTTAAGTAATGGTGAAAAAACCACCGGAACCGGTGGTGAAAAAGCCACCACCAACAACCGCATGGAATTAACCGCGGTGATTTCCGCCTTAAAGCAGGTGGAAGCTTCGGGGGAGCCTCAGGGAACAGCCTTGACCTTGTCTACCGATTCCCAATATGTCAAAAACGGAATCACCAGCTGGATTCATAACTGGATGAAAAACAACTGGCAAACAGCGGCTAAAAAACCGGTTAAAAACAAGGACCTCTGGGTTGAACTGAAAAAAATGAGCGACCGTTTTAACATTCAGTGGAAATGGGTGGCCGGTCATTCGGGTCATCAATATAATGAGGAATGTGACAGCCTCGTTCAGGTTGAAATGAGGAAATTCAAATAGCAACACAATCAGTAATCAAGCATCGAGAGGCTGTATATGGCTAAAGCAATCATTTTTGACATGGATGGTGTTCTGGTGGATTCGGAACCCCTGCATTTCGCGTCGCAGAAACATGTTTTATCCTATAAAGGAATCACTTTCACCCGGGAGATCCACCGTGAGTTCATCGGTTTTTCCAACGAAAGGGCCTTCTGGCAGGCCCTGAACAAGCGCTATAATGTGTCACTTAATATTGATGTGCTCATGGCCGAACGGGACGATTATTTCTATTCCCATTTGCACCAAATCAAAGTGATTCGGCCGGCCTTTGATCTGCTTCAGTTCTGCCTGCTGCGGGAAGTTCCCTGCGGCCTGGCCACCTCATCTTCAAGAAAGCTGATTAACGCCATGATGCACCAGTTCGGCATAGACCATTTCTTCAAGGTGAAGAAATCGGGCGACGAGGTCGTTAATGGCAAACCCGCGCCAGACATTTACCTGGAAGCTGCCGCTGACATGGGTTTTGAACCAGCCGACTGTGTGGTGATCGAGGATTCTTCTGCCGGTGTTGCCGCGGGAAAAGCCGCGGGCATGCAAGTGGTGGCAGTGCCCAACGAGTACACCAGGGAGCTCGATTTTTCCCAGGCTGATTTTGTTCTGGAAAGCCTTACCAAATTCCCGGCACTGGGCTTGCTTGAAGCTTTGAAGTGAGTTTTGACCCGAAAGCCTGCTCCCGGTCGGCAGGACTCGTCTTTCCATAAAAGGCGGGCTGTCGCGTCTTAGGGATAAGAGGGGCGCTTTGTTGTTTTTTCAAAAACAACAGGGCCAACAAAAGCCCGGCGATTTACGCCGGGCTTTTGGTCGAAGCGAAGCGGAGCCCCGTATAGCCCGGCCTGCTGTAATGAAATGAAAGCAGGCAACGCCCGAACAATTTTTATTTGCAGAATATAAAAAAAAACGGTTCGGGAAGAATGCCCGAACCGGCTGGATTGTCGCTTATTTAAGAAAAGCCGCAATAGGCACTTTGCTGGTATCGGCATTTTCGATTCCAAAGCGCGCCATATCATCGGTTAGTACATTTTTGGGCACATTTCCTTTGCCCCAGTATTTTTCCATGATTTTCATGAAAGTTCCGTTTTGTTTTATTTTGGAAAGTCCTTCCTGGAATTTTTTAAAGAGCTCCGGTCCTCTGGGGTTGCCTTTGGAAAAGGCCAGGCTGACATCAACGGCTGGTACAATGATAATGCCGAAATCCTTGATGTTTTTCGGGTAAAGCTTGGCAATGGTAACCATGGCGCCCCATTGGTCCATGACTGAATAATCGACCCGCAGGTTTGATAAAAGCTGCACCTGTTGATCCATGGTTTCTACCTTGACCAATTTGATATTGGCGGCTTCATAATATGCCAATATGGGATTGGATTTATTGACACCAAGGGTCATTTTTTCTGTGGCAAAAAAACCTATCCGTTCGGTCTGGTCAATGATTGGCAAATCTGTATTCACCTTTTTGGGCTTGTAATGAACATAGGCGCTGGCGAGTTTTCCGATGGATTCCCATAAAATGTTTTTTTGCAGATCTCCGGTGATAAAAAGTGAACCAGGCGAGTGGGCATCTACCTGGTTGGCAAAAAGCAATTCAATTCCCCGTTTAATAGGGGTTTCAATCATTTCTATATCCATGTTCACGGCTTTGAATGCAGCTTTGTATATTTCTCCGTAAGGGCCGACAATTTCTTCATTTTTATCAAGTAAGAAATAGGGAGACGGAAATGTTACAATTTTTACTATTTCTTCTGCTGAAAGACTGCTCAGGGTGAGTATTAAGACAAGAACACTAATTAAGGTTTTTTTGATCATTTTTACCTCCATGATCCATTTGCACCAACACAAAATATATAAATATTTTGTTGAAAAGTCAATTTTTTTATAGAATTATGAGTGCTTCTTATTCATAATTGATTGGATTTCTCAAAAAATATGGTTATACTTAACTATAGAGTATAGTGAGGAATTAATGAGTATTTTTGCCAGGTTTGTTTTATCCATTCTATCAATTATACTGATTGTGACTGTCATTTTTATTACCATTTCAACATCATTATCAAGTGATAAATTATACAAGGAAATGGCGGCAGATTTTGAGAAAATTTCGGCGCGCTTGTCCTTGTCATTAATTAATCCTCTTTATACCTATGAAGATAGTTCCATAAATCTGATACTAAAAGCCGAACTGGCAAATCACTTTATTAACGCGATTATTGTAAAAACAGCTCAGGTTAATCCCCTTACCAATACCGATGTTTATATGGGTTTGATAAAGACAGCAAAGGGAATTCTTGCGGACTATGATTCTGATGACCAGAAAATAAATAAAATGCTTGAGCTATCATTCGCAGTAAAGGAAGCTGAAATCTCATATGAGGGCGAAACATTGGGTTTTGCCATTGTGTATTTTACTGATTCACCGGTTAAAAATTCCATTGCTTCCCGGTTAACCGAACAGATTTTTCAAACACTTTTGTTGTTGCTTGTCTTTCTGGGCGGGTCCTTTATTATGGTGCGGTTTTTGATTATTCAGCCCATCGGCTATCTGAATCGCGCTATTACTGAGATTTCACGAGGCCAGGGAGATTTAACCCAGAAAGTCGAGATTTCATCGCGTAATGAATTGGGGCAACTGGCTGGTGAAATCAATTATTTTGTGGACAATCTGAATAAAATCATAAGCAAGATAAAAAGCTTTTCAAGAAACACATCCCATATCCGTTCGGTGGTATTGAGCAATACGGAGGAAACAGCCAGCGCTTTAATTGAAATTTCCAAAAACATCGAATCCATTAATGTCCGGGTTGAGCAGCTTGGCAAGCATGTGGATATTAGTGACAAGGCCATGGGGGAATTGAGTCATTTTTTGATGGATGAAAAAGCCAGTATTGATACTCAATCGTCAAGCATGGAGGAGGTTTCGGCAGCTGTGTCTGAAATGGTGGCAACCATTCAGAGCATCACCAATATTACCCAGGCCAAATCCAAAGCCACTACAGACCTAATACACATGTCTGAACAGGGAAGCAACAAATTGATGGAAACCGTGAATTTTATCAAGCTCATTTCCGACAGTGTTGATTCTGTCAGGAGCATGGTGGGAATGATTAACAAGATTTCTGCCCAGACCAATTTGCTGGCCATGAACGCGGCTATCGAAGCAGCCCATGCTGGAGAATCGGGCAGGGGCTTTAGTGTTGTGGCAAATGAAATCAGAAAATTGGCCGAGGATTCCAGTAAAAATGCCAAAAACATTTCCACAGACCTGAAAAAAGTGTTTTCAAATATCGAAAATCTATCCCGGGCTGGAAGCAGCACGCGAGAATATTTTGTTAAAATAAACGAGGAGATCAAGGAAGTTTCCCATTCCTTTAGCGAGATTTCTTCGGCAAGCAGTGAGCTTAATTCAGGCAGTCATGAAATTATGGAAGCCATGAACACCCTGAAAGATCAGACAGTGCTGATACGAGACAAGTCCGGCGAAATTGAAAAAAGCGCCCATCACATGACAAAGTCCTATAAGGATGTAACCCAAATATCCACTGAAGTGGTTCAATCGATCGCGGAAATTTCAGCTGGAATTCAGAATATTTCCGAATCCATGGTGTCGCTTCAGAATGTGTCTGAGGAATTGGGCGAGAATATTCAAGCCCAGGATAATGCCATCAATCATTTTAAAACAACCGGATAAACCTTTCACTCTGCCCTAAAAAATCACCACCCGGCTCTGGCTTTTTTATGCGTTTCCCGTTATTTTATGACCTGTTCCTGTGGATCTCGAAAAAAGGAAGCTGTCACAGACCCCTTCCGCGGTTTCCACGGCAACAGAAAGGGAAAACCCATGATTCCAAAAGTATCGGTTTATCTGGCGGTGAGCGCCGATTATTATATTGCCCGGGAAGACCACAGCCTTGACTGGCTGGAGCACGACCCCAAAGGCCAGGACTATGGCTATAACCGCTTTGCCAAATCAGTGGACCTTATCGTGATGGGACGAAAAACCTTTGAAAAAGTCCTTGGCTTTGAAACCTGGCCCTACGAAGGCCGAACTGTCATTGTGCTGAGTCGCAGCCTCACAAAAAGCGATCTGGCCCCGGTCATCGCCCGGCGCGTGGAGCTGTTGAACATGGAACCAGCTGAAGTCCTTTGTTACGCCGAGGCCCTTGGCTGCACCCACATCTATCTGGACGGGGGTATAACCATTCAGGGCTTTCTGGCTCAGGGGCTGGTTAACGAAATGATCTTAACGGTATTTCCCCTGCTTTTGGGCAAGGGCATTCCGCTTTTCGGCCCCATGGACAAGGAAGTCGCTCTGGAAGTGCTGGACCTGAAAGGCTATGATTCGGGCCTTTACCAGGTTCATTACCGCGTGAAATAATGAGCTTGCAAGGGGCACTTGCTTTTCTGGGCGTTCCCCTGGCGGGTCGGGCTCTCTGCCACTTCGGCCAGGGCCTCCGACCCCTTTCTATTACCCACAAATATTTTAGGATATTTGTGGGTAAATTGATTTTCAAAGAACTAAACGTTTGAATTCCATCATTCGTGGAGAAAAATTGATTGAATGAGCATAATGTATTTTTAAGATTAACCACCGAAGAGGACGAAGACACCGAAATTTAGGTTGATTTTTGTGGAATATTAACTAGTTATCCAGCTTTTACTTTTTTCCTGATATGATGAAATTTAAGCAGCAAAATAAAATTTACCCGGAAGCCTTTTTCATTTCAATTATAAAATATCTCATTTTTCGGTGTCCTCGTCCTCTTCGGTGGTCAATTTTTCCAAGTACGTATTCAAATCATTTATGATATCATTATATTTGTGATTAATAGTGAGCTTCGATCTCTAACGCCTTGAATCAGGTCGCCTTGTAAGTTGATTCAAGGCTTTTTTGAGCCAAGGGGTTTAGTCTAGAAAAGGGCGGATGGGCCCTATATGATATTACAAAAGGCCGCGGTTATTTCCGTAATGAATAACACCGATGGGCCGATGGCGACAGAAAAGGCTTTATTGGCAGCCTCCGATTCAAACAGCTTAGGGATCGGAGCCATGGCAAGGTATTTTTTCAAAAATACCTTGCCAAAGCGTTTTTCGCGGGATAATTACCTGCGAAAAATCCTTCGAAGCGATAGCGGAGTGGCGCAGAGCCCGGCCCGAGCCCCTTCAGGGCTGGGGCAAGCTCCAAAATAGACGAAAGACCTGGTGGAATTTTTTCAATAGCTGTTTTTTTGGAATGAAAAGCTTGGTTGAATATGCTATATTTAAGGCTAAAATCGCATATAGGGATTTTATCTGTATAATGTGCGATTCCCGGGAGCCCTTTTGGGTGCTAGCACCCGGATTGTTTGAATTTAAACCTTGGAGGAGAGCGGATACAAAATGAAAAAATCTTTGATAATAACCATGCTGCTTTTGATAACTTTTTTTGCCGCGGCCGAAACAAAAACCCTTCGACTGGCCATGCTTGATGTGGAAAACCTTTCCATGGACCCCCGGGCCGATTATATAGAAGGCATTATCCGCGGGCTGCTTTTGTTTGATCTTTCCGGTGTTGAGGGGATTGAAATGGTGGACAGGGTTTCCCTTGAAAAAATCCTGAAGGAACAGGAGCTTCAGCTGGGCAGTCTGGTGAATCAGAGCGAGAATGCCGCCAAGGTTGGCAAGATTCTGGGGGCCCAGTATCTGATTAAAGGGGAGTATGTTTTTCTCGGCGATGAGGTGATGGTGAACATCCATATCCTGAATGTGGAGAGCTCCAAACTCCACGCCCTTTCCAGCCGCGGCCGCACCGAAAACCTGATTCACGGCCTTGCCGAGGATATTATCGAAATCCTCACAGGCAACAAGGTGGCTCTAAAGGCGCCGGAACATGAAAGGTCCATTATTTCCCTGAAAGACGAAAAACCCGGAAGCCTGACTCTCCATTGCTACATGGTGAAGGCCGAGGTTTATATAGACGAGGTTTTCAAGGGCTTTACCCTTGGTGATGAAGCCAAACCCCAGGTTTTTGAAAATCTGAAACCTGGAAAACACACTATCCGCATCTATGGATGGGGAGAGTACGGTGTTATCAAGGAGCCTGAAATCAGCTTTCATGACTGGACAAATGACTTTGATTTGAAACCCGGTGAAAATCTGGTTCTCAGGGCTAAACCCAAAAACTATGCTTTTATGCTCTATGACCTCATACAAAAAGCCTCGGTATCCTATCGATTCGATATCAGTAAAAGCGATGATGTTTATAATAAGCAGGAAAAAATCGAATTCACCGACCGGGAAGGCAAGGCCGTTAAAGCAGAGCTGAATTTCCAGGCTTCTTGGTCGGCTGAAAAAGGCATCTCGGCATCAGTTGAGTTTGTGTATAATAGTAAAAAACATGATTTTTCACTGGCCGCGAAACCTGAAGAAAAGGCGGAAGAGGATTTTGTTGTTGAAAAATTGACCCTTCAGCTTGAGCTCGATTTTCAATACGACTACAGGGCTGAAATCAGTTACCGAATTATCAGAAATGATTTACAGTCCGATATGTGGAGAAAATAAGCGGCCTCTGAATCCTGATTTTCATGAATATCCCATAGCAGCTTTCCAGAACTGCGATTTACTGTTCTCTCTATTTCCAGCTTGAATTCCCGGCATTTTGGTATGATATTCTAAAGTACAGGGAGCGTGGATGAAAAACAGTAAAGTAAAAAGCCCTTTGAATGCAGCCATGGTTTTTTCCGTCGCGGCCATTCTGGCAGCCATTGGAGCGGCCCTATTTTTTCTTGTTTTGAATTATCTGCCTATAAAAAAGGGCCTTGTTCATTGGGACACTCTTCCTTTGGGTGAACTATCCACAACCGGGGCCATGTATCTCTATTATCCTGATAGTTCCGAATTGAGCATGTTCGATGATCAGGGGAAAAAGGTCCTGAAAATCCTTTTTAATAAAGCCCCTGATATTTATAATGGAGCTGGTTTTGCCGGCGATTTCGGGATTCCTCCTGATTCCGAGCTGGTTATCCTCTGGCGGCGTGAAGGCGATATGGGCCAAACCCTGATTCATCTGCTTGATCATTCACCTCCCTCGCCTTCAGGAAAAACAACAGAGTACTGGCTTTTTCAAACCCAGGATCCTATGGAAACATGGACGACTTCGAAAATCCCTTTAACGGCCTTTGATCGAAATTCCTATCAGAGCGAAGGGGCCCCTGATGACGGAAAAATCGATACAAAGGGAAAGATTGAAATTCAGTTCAGTTACCCCGGCACATCTGAGGTCACCATCTACATCAAGGAAATATATTTTTTCTGGGAAGCACCAAGCCGCTGGTTTCTGATAGCCATGTTTTTAATCTGGCTCCTGCCCTTGGGATTGAATTTGTATCAGGTTGTGAATCTCTCTCCTTTGTTGTTTGATGCTGTGAAGCAGCGTGATTTCTGGCTCAATTTAGCGGCTTCCACTGGTTTGTTTATTCACTGTTTGTATTTTTGCTTCATCAATTCGCTGGAAAAGCTGCCAGCCCATCATTTTGTGATCATCGTGCCTTTGATAACCGGCGCCCTGATTTTTTTCAGGACCCGCTTTCCCTTGAAAATTCAAGGGCTTCATTTTCTGATTCCCGCGGTCATTATCTGGGCCTTTCCCTATCCCTGGGATTTTACCAGTTTGACCCTGCTTTTTGTATCCGCTTATTTACCTGTGATTAACCGGAATCTCTTTGAGCGCCTGGTTCCCATTGTGTTGTTCCTGGTGATGCTGATAATTAAACCTCCAGGTCATGATGTTCTGGACTATCTGCCCTTTGGATATTTACTGGTGCTGCCGGCCATTCCGTCGATTATTCGCTTTATTCGCGATGATCAAATTGATTATCTTGAGCACAAAAGGGCTCTGGCGCTTTACCATGGCATTTTAAACAACACCAATGAAGCCATGCTTGTGACCAGCACTGAGCTGGCCATTTTAGGCTACAATCAGGGCTTTCTGGCCTGGATTCGCTTTGTCGGTGTTTTGAAGGACGGGGTATCTTTGTACAATATTCTGCCCGAAATAATTCCTGTTTCATGGTTCAAGCTGACAGATCCCGAGAAAAAAATTCTTGAGCACAAGGTGGTATTGATCGAAGGCTCAACCACGGACCATTATTTGATTCGCCGTTATTTGATAGAGGACAAGGGTGATGCCTATGGTTATCTCTGGATGATAACCAAGGTCACCAGTCTGGAGTTGCTAAAAGAAGAGCTCCGCCAAGCCAATGATGAGCTTCATCGATTATCTGTCAGTGACAGCCTTACAGGCTTGTACAATCGGCGGCAGTTCGATGAAAGTCTTCAAAAAGAATGGTGGCGCTGCCGTAGGCAGAAGCGTTACTTAACCCTTGTTATCGCGGATATTGACTTTTTCAAGCAATATAACGACCATTTTGGCCACCAGGCTGGTGATGAATGCTTGAAGCGTGTTGCCAGGATCTGGGAACAAGGGGCCCAGCGTTCCATGGACCTGGCCGCCCGAATTGGCGGTGAGGAGTTTGCCTTTATATTGCCGGAAACCGATGCCCAGGGCGTGCTGGAAGATTTGAAACGGGTCCAGAATTTCCTGGCAAAGGAAGCCATCGAACACCCGAAATCAAGCGTGAGCAAGGCAGTCACCTTAAGTATGGGCTTTGTGACCTTGGTTCCCCATAAAGAGCTCTCCACTGATGACATCTTTCGCGCGGCTGATGAAGCCTTGTACCAGGCCAAAAAGGGCGGGCGTAACCGCATTGTTCAGAGCATGGTGGATGCGAAAATTATGTTTGAAAATCCTTAAAGCCAATAGCACTGGCGCAAAATAATAGCTGCCATGCCTCTGGCCGTCAGCTATCGCCCCAAACAGTTCCATTCCGGCTTGCCCTTTATTGTAAACCATTCCCCGGCCATATTGGTGAAAACTCATCGCCCCTTTGGTCCAAAACTCCGATTGATCGGGCATCATGAAAATGGGAAAATAAATATAAACTGTCCTGGATTTGAAAAGGAATTTGATATGAAAAAAATAGCTTTGATACTGTCGCTGGCAGCCCTTGTTCTGGGCCAGAACGCTTTGTGGGCCTTCCCTCCGATTGATGATGATTATCTCCATGGGGTGGGGAGTCAGCTCTATGATTCGCTGGATAATCCGGTTTATTTGACCGGGATTAACTGGTATGGCTTTGACAACAGCGCTAATGTGGTCCAGGGCCTGGCCGACCGGAATTATAAGGGTATTCTCAACGATACTGCCCGGCTGGGTTTTAATGTGTTGCGCCTGCCTTTGAATTTGGCCATGGTCTACAAAGCCAGCCAGGGAACAGCGGTTATACCTATGAACGTGGGTGAGGTGGCTAATCCCGAGCTTTACGGCTTAAGCAGCATCGAAATACTCGACGCGATTATCGACTATTGCGGACAAATCGGAATGAAGGTGATACTGGATATGCACTCGGTTATGCCCGATGGCTATCAAATGCCGACCTGGTACAATTCCGGCTACACAACAAGCCAATGGATAACTGGATGGGTATTTTTAACCGAACGCTACAGCCAAAGGGATACAGTGATTGCCATGGATCTGAAAAACGAACCTCATGGGTCGCCCTGGAAAAACGACCAATGGGCTATCTGGGACAATTCCAATGCCCAGAACAACTGGAAAAAAGCAGCAGAAGACTGCGCCCGCGAGGTTCTGGCCATTAATCCGAAGCTTCTGGTGCTTGTGGAAGGCACGGAAATCTATCCCAAACCAGGCGCTACCTGGGCGAGCATAGAAGAAGAGGACTATCTCCATAACTGGTGGGGCGGCAATTTCCGCGGAGCCGCGGACTATCCAGTTAACCTTGGAACCCGCCAGGCTCAGCTGGTTTATTCACCCCACGACTACGGCCCGTCGGTATGGGTCCAGCCCTGGTTTGATTCCAATGGTGACGGCAAAGCAGACACAGGCTGGGGCTTTGATGATATTTACCGCGATTGCTGGGGCCCCAACTGGATGTATCTGTTTGAAAACAACCAGGCGCCCTTGCTTTTGGGCGAGTGGGGCGGAAAAATCGAGGACCCCAATACAGTCCATTATCTAAACCTCCTGCAGCGCCTGATTATTGAAAACAGGTTGAACCACACCTTCTGGTGCCTAAACCGCGATTCCAATGACACGGCCGGTATGCTCATCGGCTCCCGCTGGGATGAGCTGAACGAGCCGCTTTATGACCTGGTGGAACCCACACTCTGGAAAGACGAAAGCGGCCGCTATGTGGGGTTAGACCATCAGGTCTTGCTGAACAATCTCAGCGCAAACCCGGCAGACATCCACAGTAATATCACCCTTTTTTACGGCGGCGAGCTGAACACACCCGAACCCACACCCAGCCCCACGCCCATTCCTCAGTCCGATTATTACGGCCAAATGGAAGTGCAGTACCTTTGCGGCGACAGCGCTCTAATAGCCTCCCAGCTAAAACCGCAACTCAAGGTACGTAATCTGGGCAGCCGGAGTGTAGCCCTGGATTCTCTTGAGATGATTTATTTCTATACCCGTGAAGGAGTGAACACCGAGGTTTATTCCGTTGACTGGGCGCCCCTTGGGGTAAAAAATGTGACCTGCGACTTTGTTGAAAACGGCCTGGCTGTTGGATTTACCGCAGCTGCCGGTGAGCTTTCACCGGGCGCTGATTCAGGTGAAATCCAGATTCGTTTTTCCAAATCCGATTACTCTGATTATGATCAGAGTAACGATTATTCCTTTGATGCCGGCGCAAAGAGTTTTACCTCCAGTGAGAAAATTGTTCTTCTCCTCGATGGCAAGCTGGTTTGGGGCGTGCCGCCCGAAGGGGCCTCTCCGCCAACCCCGACACCCGAAGATAACACGCCGACACCCACAGCCACTACGGCTCCGACCCCGACTCCCGAGGTGACACCTGTTCAGACGGCCCGCTGCGGCGATGTGAACGATGACGGCATTGTCAATATTGTGGATTCCCTGCTCATCGCCCAGTATTATGTGGGCATCCAAGCGTCCTATTTTAATGAAGCCAATGCCTATGTGAACAATGACAGCGCCATCAATATTGTGGACGCCCTGCTGGTTGCCCAGGCTTATGTGGGTATCATCGACCTGGACTGTTGATTTTCTGATTTTGGGCATTGCCCGGGACTTTTTTTGGCCCAGCTTGCCTGTAAATCGAATCCTGATGCAGCCTGTTCCCCCGCCGGGCCGGGCTTTGCAAGGCTCCGGCTTTGCCTCCGAAGCTTTTGGCGTGAAAATATCACGCCAAAAGGCTTTTCAGGCTTTTTTTGAAAAA
>JAFGWI010000176.1 GCA_016937215.1 Spirochaetales bacterium
ACATAGTGAATGCCAATGAGCATTCACGCACATAGTGAATGCCAATGAGCATTCACGCACATAGTGAATGCCAATGAGCATTCACGCCAGCGAGCAACAAATGCAAAGCATTTGTGACCAGCACAAAAACCTTCGAAGGCGAAGCCGGAGGGGCGGAAAGCCCGGGCTGCTGGAATGAAATGGAAGCAGGTAACGCCCCTAAAATTCAGATAAACAAATACGAAAACCACTTTTTTTCATACGAAAAATAAAAAGATAGCTGTTGAGAACCCCTTGGAAAGCAAATTGGCCTATTAATTTATTTTGGGGGATCCCCAGAATCCAAGCCATTAAAGCAACTCTTAAATGGCTTGGAATTTCTTGTCATCATAATTCACACTGTGCCTGATTAAACATTCATGGCTTTTTTCTGACCAGGTTTCAATACCCCCAATTCCGAAATTATCTTCAACTCATTCTGTCACAAACAGTCAAAACCTCGACCAACCCATCCTTGAATTGGCAGTGGCATTTTACCATATATTATGCTATACTGTTCAAACTTGATCATCCTGTTATGGTAAGAATTTTTAAATGGATATTCATTATGCCAGGGGGTAAACAAGCTATAAAAAATCAGAGCCTGTTTAGCTAAATCAGAATTTGGCTATGAATGCGTTAGGGATAGAAGGCATGGCTATCTATTTTTTTAAAAATAGATAGCCAAAGCGTTTTCCTGTGGATAAATTCCACAGGAAAACCTTCGAAGCGATAGCGGAGTGCCGTATAGCCCGACCTGATCAGCCCCGGGCTGACAGGTAACGCCCAAAATGAATTTAGGATTTAAACGAAACCAAAACATATTTTAAACAGTCAAAACTAATTTTAAAGGAGTTATTAAAATGAAAAAAAGGCTTATTTTATTAATCTTGCTAAGCTTCGGAATTAGCGCGCTATTCGCGGCCCCCTGCGGGGATGTTAATTCCGATGGAACGATCAATATTGTCGATGCCCTGTTGACAGCCCAGCATTATGTGGGGTTGAATCCATCACCTTTTGACCAGACAGTGGCCGATGTTAATGGCGATGATTCGGTTAACATTATCGATTCGCTTTTGATGGCCCAATATTATGTTGGACTTATCTCCTCGTTTGAAGGATGCCTTTCAACACCTGAACCCATGGACCCGGTTACTGTTTTCGCGGTCAATTGCGGCGGCAGCGCTTATACAGCAGCCGACGGAACGCGATACGCGGCAGATACCGGATTTTCAGGAGGAAGCGCTTTTGATAATGGCGCATCTGTTTCAGGAACCTCCGATTCAACACTTTATTCTAGTGAACGATACGGCAATTCCACCTATTCTGCCGAGGTTCCCAATGGCCAATATCGTGTGACTCTCCATTTTTCCGAAAATTATCACACATCAACAGGTATACGGATTTTTAATGTCGAGATCGAGGGAACTCCGGCTATCACCAATCTTGATCTATACGCTGAAGCCGGAGGAAAGAAAGCCTATGTTACTGAAAATCAGGTTGCTGTAAAGGATGGACAGATTGATATTAAGTTTGTAACTGTTACGGAAAATGCCCTGGTTAATGCTGTAAAGGTGGAAATCCTCTCCTATGCCGAACCCACAGCGACCCCCGACCCCAATAATACCCCGACTCCAACCCCGAATCCCGATGAGCCGAAGTTATGGGTATTCCTTGCCTTTGGTCAATCCAACATGGTAGGCGGAACCATTACAGCGGCGGACAAAATTGTGCCCGAACGATTCAAGTTACTGGCAGCGGCAACTCACAGCGGCCGCACGGTTGGTCAATTTTATCCTGCAGTACCGCCATTGGGAGACAGCGGTAGTGGAGTCAGCCCGGCGGATATCTTTGGCCGCAGAATGGTCGAAGGATTGCCTGCAAATATAACTGTGGCTATATATAATGTTTCCATGCCTGGACAAAGTATTTTACTGTTTCAGCCTAATGTGGTTATGTCAGAATACTTGGCAGAAATGAAGCGCCTGAATTCAGGTTTCGATGGTTCATGGTTAGGACCACGCATGGCCGAATATGGCGGTGATTTATACAAACGAATGGTTGAATTGGGTAAAATCGCCCAGGAAAAGGGTGAATTCAAGGGCATGATATTACATCAGGGTGAAGCCGACTGGCCCGATGGCATCAAAGGCAGGTGGCCCGGGCTCTTGAAAAATGTCTATGATAATCTGGTTAAGGATATTGGAGTGGACCCCGCCGAATGTCCATTACTGGTGGGCGAATTGTTATACGGAAATCAGGGAGGCACCCTGAGCCATTTGAACAGCGAAATGATTGCCAAAGCTCCCCAGGTGATTCCCAATGCACATATCATCTCGGCTGAAGGATTACCCGGCAAGGATGCTTACCATTTTACCAGGGAAGGCGTAGAAACCCTTGGAAAACGCTATGCCGACAAAATGCTGGAGCTGCTTGGATATTAATGAGGTATCTATTCAGCTGTAACTCTTCAGCAGCCCCCGCACTGTCATCCTGAACAAAGCGAAGCGGAGTGAAGTGAAGGATCTCAGTTGGTTATGGAAATGTTGCTTCGCTTTTATCCAGGTTGCCCGATTTCAGCCAAACCGGGCTTTTTCAGACAACAGACCCTTATAGTCAACAAGCCACCTGCATAGCAGGCGGCTTGTTCTTTAGCAAATAAATAAGGGAGCCCCTATAACAACCGATCCCCTTGCAAAAAAAAGTTTTTCAACCGAGTGAATTACTGGCAGAATTGACCAATCAACCCCACATAATACTGTGCCATAAGAAGAGCGTCCACAATAGAAACATTACCATCGCAATTCACGTCAGCCAGGTCCGGATTAAAACCATCGGAATCCAGCCCCACATAGTACTGGGCTGTTAACAGGGCATCAACAATATCCACAGAACCGCTTCCATTAACATCGCCCAGCAAACCGTTGTCAGGAGTCGGAGTTTCCGGCGTTGGTGTCAGGTCATCGCAGTTTCCAAGCAAAAGCCAGACATCATATTCACCTGAATAGCTTTCAGGATTCTGGTCAGCCGAGTACCATCGGTTTTCATAAAGATTATTATTGTGAACCACCCTTGTTCCACTTGTTTCATAAATAACCGAAGCATCCCAGGCACTAACACCATAACAATCAACAGGACCAGGCGCCGGAGTCGGCGTGGCAGAATCAGGGGTTGGGGTCGGTTCATCAGGATCGGGAGTAGGTGTCTCGGGACCTGGCGTGGGAACCGAACCGTCATTGTAAACCGCAATCTCCCAAATCGAATAGGGCCAGCCATTATCAACACGCTGTGTCCCGTACACCCGGACATAACGGCCGGTCCCGGAAACAACCAGGTCGTCGGTTCCGCCGTCCCCATTATATTCAACATGAATATCGGTCCAGGAATCACCATCATCGGAAACCTGAATTTGATACTGACGGGCGTAAGCCGCTTCCCACCAGACAATCACACGGGTAATATTGGTCAATTCGCCCAAATCAATGGTAATCCAGCCGGGATCACCGGTTTGAGAAGCCCAACGCGTAAAGGGATTGCCATCAACAGCCATTTCCGGCTCAGCGCCGGCTTTCTCAAAACCCGATGCTGTAACAGGCTGACCTTGGGCAAGGTTTCCTTCGGGCGTGGGTTCCGGAGAAGGAGTGGGATTCGCCCCTGATTGCACAATAGAAGCCGGCCGCACAGCGGTGTTCTGAATACTATTGGGATAAGTTACGGCAACCTCGCGTCCCCAGCCCTGAAGCCCGGCATAGGTGCCGTCAGTGGTCATATCCAGAAAGGTTTGGGGATTATTTCCAGGCCCCCAGGACCAGGGAAGCCAGCCAACTCCTTTGGCGGTACACTCATCAATAATCGCGTGATAAGGAATCTGACCTCCTTCGGTTTCATCCCATTGGTGGCCGAATTCACCTACGATGAGGGGCAATTCCATGGCCACTGATTGGGTAATTTCATCAATAACCCTTTGATCATCATAGCCCCAGGAACGAGGCCACCACATATGAACAGAAAACATCAAGTTTGAATTGGGATCGTGCTCAAGCAGAGCCGGGCCTGCGGCCTGAAGCATATCAATACCCTGACCATATTCGCTGGCATCTATAATTAAGGGCGTGTTGATTCCGGCGTTTCTCATGCGGGTAATCGCGTTTTTATAGCCGCTGAGGTAATCGGCCTCAGAAACCGACTGCCCTACCTCGTTTCCTATATTTACCAGCAGATACTCTTCGTGCCGCTTTAAAACCTCCACCACATCGGGCCTAACCCAATAATCAACAAGGGAAGGAAGTTTTGCCCAGTCACCGGTGGCATCGTGAAGCTCCACCATGGGAATCATATTCTCTGACCGGCAATTGAAAATAGTGGTTTCCAACTGCGCGGCAGAAGCCGTGGTCAACCATACGATACGCACACAATTGGCTCCGGTTTGGGC
This sequence comes from Spirochaetales bacterium, assembly GCA_016937215.1. Lineage (GTDB taxonomy): Bacteria > Spirochaetota > Spirochaetia > SZUA-6 > JAFGRV01 > JAFGWI01. Next base: position 4,451 of record JAFGWI010000176.1, read on the forward strand.
AATCTCTGAATAAGACTGAGCACCGCTGATATCCATCCAGACAATCATTTTATTCACGCCAACCAGAACCACTTTTTCTCCAAGATGATCATAGAGATTTCTGCCCTGGACCCGAAATCCGGGATACTCCTGAGCGTTGGCCATGCCAAGAAAAAGGAACAGGAGTAATAAACTCATCATCATTTTCTTCATTCGAATTCTCCTCTTTTTTATATGCTATTCCTATTTGTTCAGCTCATCGAATTTTGGAGCTTACCCCAGCCCCAGGGGGCTCGGGCCGGGCTTTCCGCCACTCCGCTGACGCTACGAAGGTTTTTGGACAGAAATTATCTGTCCAAAAACGCTTTGGAGTGCCATTTTTGAAAAAATGGCACTCCATGGCTCCAATCCCTAAGCTGTCAGGAACCCATAGCCGCTTTTAGCTAAACAGAGAGGAATATTCTTATTGTACAGAACTTTGTGAAAAAAGGCGTACCATTCCGGGATGCTTTGTGTGACATTTTAAGACAGCATAAACAGGCTAAGCGATAAACTCTAAGGTCATACTGGCCAATCAGGAGCTTTAATCTGTTTTTGCCGGAATTCCTGGGGAGACAAACCTTCGGCCTGAGCAAAGGCCCGGCTAAAATGAGTGCGGGAATTGTAACCCACATGAAAAGCAATATCAGTGATGAAAAGGTCGGTCTCACTTAAAAGGCGCCTGGCCTCGGCACAGCGAATTTTGTTGAGCATCTGTTTAAAACCAAGCCTGTAGCTATGATGGATCACCCGGCTGATATGCCGGGATGAAAGACCAATGTTTTGGGCCGTTAGCTGAAGAGTCAGGTCAGCCTCCATGTAATGGTGCCCCAGGTATTGCATGATTTTATTGAGTGTGGTATTGCGGTAGCTGGTAATCTCCCGGGATTTATGGGATATGTCCTGGGTTTGATTGAATAAATACTCATTCTTTAATGATGACTCCTCCTGATTTTGAACAGGTTCAGGACATCCGCAGGATTGCCTTTTTATCAACCCGGGAGTGATAATGGTTTCCCTGGGCACCTCTTTTTCATCAATCATATCAAAAAGATAATCGGCTAATGTAAAACTCATCTTCCTGAGGGGCTGATCAATGGTCGTAAGCGGGGGATCAGCATAAATAGCCGAATTGGTGTTATCGAACCCTGTGACAGCAATGTCACCCGGCACATTAAAACCAAGCTGTCGCAGTTCCAGGATGGCTCCGGCGGCCATATGGTCATTCACCGCCAGAATGACTTCAGGACGAAGCCCGCGATCATGAATCAGAGCGTGAACCCCTTGGCGGCCGCAGTTAAAATCATATTTTCCGCGAAAAATAGCCGACTCTTCGATGTTGATCCCGTACTCCTTTGAAAGGCTGAGAAATGAATTCAAGCGCTCCTCAAAATCAACAATTTCCTTCAAACCGGCCAAAAAAGCCAATTTGCGAAAACCATGTTCCACAACCAGGTGAAACATCAGCTTTTTCATCCCCTCATGATTATTAATATGAAGACTGGGAACAGGAAGGCTTTGAGATGCCAAAGCAGCCATAGGCATGTCTCTATGATTTTCGAAAAAAGGAGTGAAAAGCTTGCTGGAAAAATGGGCTTCCAGTGTTCCCGGCAAAAAGGCAAGAGCATCAAGATTTCTTTTAGCAATAAGGTTTTCCATGGTTTCAGGCCGGATTTTATCCAAATCGTAATTGGTGGCCGAAAATTCAAAACACCAGAATTGGGCCCCTCTTATTCGTGAGGCATCGGACAAACCTGAAATAATGGCTGTATGAAAGGGATTATGCATATATTCGCAAATCAAACCAATAGAGATTGGAGGTGTTAATCCTTTAGTCATCTTAAGTTATTATACATTTGAAAAGTGAATCAGACAAAGGTTTTTTTGGAAAACCTTTGGGGTTCACCGATATTCTTCTGTTCAGAAATAAATAAGTCAATTGTTAATAGCAGGAGTTTTATTTGTTTAACTAAACCAATCTGCTGTTTCTAAAGCGTTAGGGATAGGAGGCATGGCTTGCCATTTTTTCAAAAATGGCAAGCCAAAGCGTTTTTGGACAGATTATTTCTGTCCAAAAACCTTCGGAGCGACAGCGCAGTGCCGTATAGCCCGGCCTGAAAGCCCCCGGGCTTATCAGGCAACGCCCAAAAATACCTATACTAAACAAATACTAATGCTTTTACCAGAATTCCCGAATACTCAAATGACTACTCTACCCCGGGAATCAATGAACGAACCGTAGATTTAAAATGTTCTTCTACTTCGTCTCGGCTGATATTTCCATTTAGATATAGATCAATGGAGGACCAATAAGCAATAGCAATTTGTTCATCATATCGCCCTACATTTCCAGCATCAATCTTTTTTGCTTCTTCATAAAAATATTCAAAATGATTTTGCCCACCTAAAAAAGGTTCGCTGATTGTTGGTAATACCTCTTCAATAATATCTACTCTATTAACAAATTCACCACCTTTGGCTAAGCTGGTTAGCTGCTCTCTATCTGAAGCAAAATATTTAATAATATCCCAGGCCAATTTTTTGTTTTCACATGTTTTGGAGATACCAAACCATGACCCTCCCCAGAAATAATTAAATGGTGGAGTTGTCATAGCCCAGTCGCCGGAACTTCCATTAGAGTTGGGTTTTAATAGAGCGTTTATTCCCCATGTAGGTAGTATAAAAGAGAATACACTTCCATCCCCCATGCTTGTAAACCAATTTTCACTCCATTGGCTTTTTGTTGATATCATAGCGCTATCAACTAACTCCTTAGCCTGATCTATAAAATCGACTAGCTCATCCTCCAATTGTATCTTATTGTTAACAATCCATGGCTCTTTTCTTGAGTTTAACACTGGTCTACCAATATCCTGATAACTAGCCACTAAAGAAACTTCGCCATTACTCTTTTCATATATTGTCTGAGCCATGTTTAAATAGGAATCTATATTTCCTGTACTTTTGCCAATGATTACAGGATCATCTGTTCCAAAATACACTTTAGCTAAACTTCTTCGATAAAACAGTGCTCCTGGTGTAGCTTGAAAGGTCAATGCTCTTAGTGCTCCCTTATTATCCCGACCTAAATCTGTAGCATATTGAATCTGGTTTCGAGCTAACTCTTCAGCTCCAAACTCTTTACTACTTAAATCTACCCAATAATCTTTATCAATAAAGTCCTTAACATAGGCAATTTCACCTAAAAAAATATCCGGAGCCCCTATACCTCCTCTTAAGGCATTATCTATTTTAGTCA
>JAFGWI010000177.1 GCA_016937215.1 Spirochaetales bacterium
ATAAATGCTACGCATTTATTGCTCGCGAATGCAACCAAAGGATTTCGAAGCGAAGCGGAGTTATGGAAAGCCTGGCCTGCTGTAATGTAATGAAAGCAGGAAACGCCCAACATAACAACCAGCTAAACAAATACAGTTAATTTATTGCGGATAGCAAATTATTGAAAACTTGCCAGCGGTTAATTGCTAATGTCACAACCTTTGCAATTAGCTCCATTATTTTGATTTGATCACATCATCGAGAGTGACATTTTTTTCCAGCAGGGTCTTCATCTCACCGGCACTAATAGGTTTTGAGAACAAATAGCCCTGGATCTCTTCGCAAGCATACTGTTTCATGAATTCAAACTGTTCAACAGTTTCTACACCTTCAGCTACCAATTGTAAATTAAGACTTTTTGCGAGTGAAATAATTGCCCGCGCGATGGTCATGTCATCATGATTATTCGGAATCTCCGAAACAAATGATTTATCAATTTTTAAAATATTAATTGGAAATTTTTTAAGATAACTCAGTGAGGAATAGCCGGTTCCAAAATCATCTAGTGATATTTTGATTCCCATCTTGCTGAAGAGATCCATGGAATTTATAGAAGTATTTATATCACTCATTAAAATATTTTCAGTTATTTCCAGATTCAGATTTGCCGGTGGAAAATGGGTGTTGGCCAGGATATTTTCAACCAATTTAGGAATTCCCGGGTCCTGAAACTGACGACCCGAAAGGTTAACCGCCACAGAAAGATCGGGAGATAATTTAAGCCAGTCACGGGTAACACGACAGGCTTCATCAAGCACCCATTCACCGATAGAAAAAATCAAACCTGTCTCCTCGGCTATCGGAATAAAATCTAAGGGTGAAATGATTTCCCCCCCCGGCCTTTCCCAGCGAATCAATGCTTCCATGCCAGAAATCCGGCCTGTTTTCACATTCACCTTGGGTTGATAAAGAAGGCGAAACTCCTGATTATGAATGGCCTTACGCAACAAGGATTCATAGGTAACCCTCATCTGGATTTCCTTGTTCATTTGAGGAGTAAAAGCCGCATAAGTATTTTTTCCCGAAGATTTTGCGCGGTACAAAGCAATATCAGCGTTTTTTACCAAGGTATCAATCGTGTTACCATCATTTGGTGCAAAAGTAAGTCCAATACTTACACTCACATATAACTCCTTGTCATTAACAACAAAGGGATCTGCAAATGCCTGGATGATACGGTCTGACAATTTCAATGCAGCTTGATTTTTGTCAAGATTTTGCATAATTATGGAAAATTCATCCCCACCCAATCTCGCGACCGTATCCTGGGCACGCGATATTTTCCCAAGACGATCGGCTGCTTGCTGCAACAGAATATCACCAAAATAATGGCCAAAGCTGTCATTTATATGTTTAAAATTATCAAGATCAAGTGACAATAAAGCAATCTTTTTCCCGCTCTGGCGTTCCAAATTAATTAAAGCCACTCTAAGTCTGTCATTAAACAATTGCCTGTTGGGAAGTCCGGTCAAGGCATCATGAAATGCCTGGAATTTGAGCTTTTCCTCACGCTCCTTTTTTTCTGAAATATCATGAAACAAGGCTACAAAATGGCTAATCTGATTACTTGAATCCTTGATACTGGTAATAGACAGCCATTGAGGATAAGCCTCTCCGTTCTTCCGGCGGTTCCAGATTTCACCTGCCCAGGAGCCGGAATTCAGAATGGAACTCCACATTTGTTGATAAAAGTCTTTATCATGACGATCGGATTTTAGAATACGGGGGTTTTTACCTTTCACTTCTGTCAACCCATAACCGGTAATATGAGAAAAGGCAGGATTAATATCCTGAATATTTGCTTCCTTATCGGTGATGGCAATCCCCTCTATGGAGTTTTCAAAAACCGAAGCAGATAACAATAATTGTTCCTGTGTTTTACGATATTCAGTTATATCATTGATTACCATTATCGCGGCGGAAATGATATTTTCTGTTGAATATATAGGTGTCGCGCTGGCCAGAACCCATTTTACTTTTCCGTTATCCTGTTTGATAAGAATTTCCACGTTATTGGAAGTTTCACCATCCACAAGAGCGCGATAAAGTGGAAACTCATCAATTTCATAGAGTAAACCATTTGTTTTATAGGCATTCCAGGCATCCGGGTGTTTTGAGAAAGGTATTCCTGTTAAAATGGCCCTGGTCTCACCTCGAATTTCCAAAGCTGTCTGGTTTGCCATGGTGATAATACCATTAGGCGATTCAGCAACAATCATTCCAGCTGCGCTCTGCTCGATAGCAGTTGCCAGAAAAGTTTTGGTCCGTTCAAGCTCATCCAGCACCCTTCTCTGTTCAGTCGTAACCTGGAAATAAACCGATGCACCCGCGTCATAAGGATATATTCTGACATGATACCAGTCTTTAAAGGATTCCACATCTATGAAAGCCTCAAACTGAACCTTCACCTTATCAGCTATAGCTTTTTTATAATTCTCCACAAACACTGTTTTGTGAATCATGGGAAAAACTTCAAGAAATGATCGATTCAGAACATCCTCGGCTTTTAGCCTCAAAAGATTTTCAGCTGCCCGATTAAAAAAACGAATTACATGATTATTATCAAGAGCAAAAAAACCATCGCTAATACTCTGAAGTAATGAGGACAATTGCTCACTCTGATCATGAACCACCATTTCAGCCTTTTTTCGAGATGAAATATCCTGAATAAGTACAACAAAAAAATCAAATTCCTCTTCCGATTTTCTGATACAGCGCACATCAATTTGGGCGAAAACCGAATTACCTGATTTATGATTCAGCTTAATTTCAAGCGAAAACGAGTCGATTTTTCCTGACCGAGCCAATTGATAATAACGGTCAATTTCACCATGGTCCTCCTTTTGGATCAAAGAAAGCCAGTCTATGTTCATAATTTCATCTTGAACATAGCCTGTGATATCACATAGTGTTTGATTTACCTCAAGCCAGTGCATGTTTTTGGGTTCCAGAATTCCTATACCGATTAAGGAAGAATTAAAATAACTTCTGAAATGTTTTTCACTGCGGGCTACTTCCTCATTGTTTTTTTTCTGAATAATACCGATGGTCATCTGATCTATAATGGGTTCAATCCCCTTTTGAAGCTCAGGAGAAATCTCCTCTGCCATAAAAAGATTCAACACCCCATAACAACGCAAACCAATGGAAAAGGGAAAACCATGACAATAATACTTGCTTTTGTTTGAAAAGGTCCTAGGCTTAAAGGATTGTATCTTAACTTTAGAATAACATCCAGAAGCCAATTCCCTGTCAATAGTCAGAATGGCAATGGACTCCTCAGGATTGGTGGGCAAAGTTAAAAAATCAAGGGGTATTAATTCATTGGACATTTCCCTGGAAAGCCAGATATTCCCCATGGTCCTTGGAATATGATTAATGAATGAGGATAAACACTCCTTCAAAATCGGAACCAAGGGAAAGGAACTCAAAAAAGCACGGGTAATGTCATTATTCAAAGTAAGAAGCTTCAGTTTTTCTTCCAGCTGCTCCTCGGTTTTTTTGAACTTTGTCGCGTCTCTGGCAATAGCATAGGCCTTGCCAATCTGAGGAAGGGAAATAGCGTTCCAGATCAGCCAACGGGAAGATGTGTCGCGACAAACATAACGGTTTTCGAAATTAACCACTTGTTTTCCACTGGCCAAATTTTCAAGAATACCTTGGGTGAAATCCCTGTCCTGAACATGTATCTTCTCAAGTAAATTAAAACCCTCAAGTTCATACTCATTCCATCCCAAAATTTTGGTCCAGGCCGGGTTAACCTGCTCAATATTCAAAGTGGCCATATCAAACATGCAAAGCATATCAATCGAGTAATTAAAATATAAATTACGCTCTTCTTCCAATCGGAGATTTTTGGTAATATCCCGTGCAATGCATTTTAAATCAACCGAATTACCAAGCTCTGAATGAGAAAGCTGTCCATCGATTTCCAAAATGACCTTATAACCCATTCTATGATCAAATACCACAATTAAACGATGAATCGGCAATTGCTGTTCAAAGGAATCCCTGAAAAAACCAGCCAGACGCTGGCGCTCATCATCACTCAACAGCTCAAAAATCACCCTTCCTATCACCTCTTCGGTTTTGTAACCAAGGATAGCATATAACTGAGGCGATGAAAAAATAATTTCATTATCTCTATTAATTTTGAAAATCCAGTCATTAATCAGTTCAAAATAACCGAATTCTTCATTAATAGGTTCGTTTATAGTCATTCTCCTTCAAACCTGCTCTGGTAATTTTACTAAATCAATACAATTAAGCTTAATAAAAATAAATAGTATTTTCAAATCAGAATGATGAATTTTAATATTTATTTCTTCAAATTCTGGGCGTTTCCTGCCTCCGCTTTGTTATAAGCAGCAGAAAAAATTACCTGCGGCAAACTTCTCAACATCCTCTATACTTACGGTAGAAAAAGGTTTTCCAGGTTGTTGATTTATGAGATACCGATGAAAATTATAACTTTCCCAAAAAAAATCAATAACCCGATTTGTTGGCAGATATTTTTGCGCGTTGTGCCTGATAAGCCCGGGGGCTTTCAGGCACCGGGCTTTGCGCCACTCCGGCTCCGCCTCCGAAGGTTTTTGCGCGGAAAATATCCGCACAAAAACGCTTTGTCCTGCCATTTTTGAAAAAATGGCAGGACATGGCTCCAATCCCTAACGCCTCAATCATCATAACTCGATATAGCTAAACAAGTATGAAAAAGGAACAACTTATTACAAGGGTATTGCAGCCATTTCCGCCCGGGCCACAGAGGAACCGAAGATTTCCTTCCAGGTCCTCCACCAGAATATTAGCTCTCTCAAAATTTGTCATCGAAATTATCACTTAAATATTTCACTGGTCCATGAGGCAGAAGCGATAACTGCCAACTTCAGCTTCGCCTCACCTCACCTATCGGGTAGAACTGTTCTAAGCACAATCTTTTATAAAAAACAAAAAAAATTAAAAAAACTCTTGACAATAAAAAGGTATTTAAGTATTCTAATACCAGAATAAAGAGGAAATATGTCACAAATAGTTCATTTTAGCGAATCAGCCATGATAGCTTTGCACAGCCTGACACTCATTGCCCAGAACGCGCCCCATGCCCTAAGTTCAAAAAGCATGGCTCAGGTTCTGGATGCCTCGGAAAATACAATCGCCAAGGTAATGCAGCGTATGGTAAAGGATAACTTTGTGAATTCCACTCGAGGTCCCCAAGGAGGTTTTACGCTGGCAAGGTTACCTGAAAAAATCTCTTTATTAAGCATTTTTGAGGCTATTGAAGGAGACCTTCAACCTCTGAGCTGTCCCTTTAATAGGGCAGCTTGCCCCTTTACCAAATGCATGTTCAGCCAATTCAGCTCAGCTGTAACAGAGCAGTTTAAAGCTGAATTTGGAGATATTACCCTGGACCAGTACCTGAAAAAGTAAAAAAAAGGATCTATCATTTTTTTTAATTAAATTAAGGTAATTAAATACCACAATACTATAATAAAGGAGAAAACATGGCTATCAGGAAAATCATTAAAATTGATGAAGCAAAATGCACTGGCTGCGGTCTATGCATTCCCAACTGCAAAGAAGGAGCCATAAAAATAATTGATAACAAGGCTCGTTTGATCAGCGACCTTTTTTGCGATGGACTAGGTGCTTGTCTAGGCCATTGTCCCGAAGACGCGATTAAGATAGAAGAAAGAGAAGCTGAGCCCTATGATGAAAGAAAGGTCATGGAAATCATCGTGACCCAGGGTGAAAACACCATCAAGGAGCATCTTCTTCACCTCCTGGATCACGGTGAGGATGATCTGTATCGTCAGGCCATCGATTATCTAGATGAGCATGATCTTAATATACCCAACTTGACCATACCCGAAAAAAATCACCATCACGCCCATGGCCAAGGCTGCCCTGGCTCCAGGATGATGGATTTTTCCCAGGAAAAACCCGCAGGTGATGAAAAAGGACAAAGGGCAAGTCAATTAAAACAATGGCCGGTCCAGCTCCACCTTGTGCCGCCAACAGCGCCCTATTTCAGGAAGGCTGACCTTCTTTTAGCTGCCGACTGCACAGCCTACGCGGCAGGTGATTTTCACAAAGACTATCTCAAAGGAAAAGCCCTGGCCATAGCCTGTCCGAAACTGGATGAGGGGAAGGATATCTATCTAGAAAAACTCACCATGATGATCGATCAAGGAGGAATCAATAGCATGACAATCATGACAATGGAGGTGCCATGCTGCACTGGCCTGGTTCATCTGGCCAAACAGGCCAAATCTCAAGCCCAAAGAAATGTGCCCATCAAACACATCAAATTGAGTATTCAGGGCGAAGTTCTGGAAGAAAACTGGCTGGACTAACAGTCCTGCCATGAACAAAGTATCTTTATTTTCATAATATGCAAAGGTATTTATTTCAACAAAAGAGAAAAACCATAGGAGGAAACAAATGTTTTGTTATCAATGTCAGGAAGCAGCCGGAGGAAAAGGCTGCACAGTAAATGGAATTTGCGGCAAAAACAGTTCAACAGCCGATTTGCAGGATGTTTTGGTATTTGTCACCAAAGGTCTGGCTTTCTGGACCCATAAAGGGCGCGAGTTCTCTTGCCAGGTAAAAGAAGCGGATGTCTTTATTCTGGAAGCCCTCTTCACAACCATTACCAATGTCAATTTCGATCCCCGGCGCTTGAGCGAGCAGATAAAGGCTGGTTTAAAATTGCGCGCCAAAATTGAAGACAATTTCAGAAAAGCCTATCAGGAAAAAAAGGGAACAGCCTTTACAGAAACTGTGCCAGAAGCCGCTCAATGGTCAGCCACCACTCAGGCTGATTTCGCTGCCAAGGCCATTTCCATCGGCATTCTCGCAACAGAAAACGAAGACCTTCGTTCCATAAAAGAACTTCTGATATATGGCCTTAAAGGCATGGCAGCCTATGCCCACCATGCTCTTGTCCTGGGATACCAGGATGACCAGGTGAGTCCCTTTATTTCAAAGGCCTTGAGCGCCATGATTAATGAAAAACTTGGCCTTGAGGATTTTCTTGCTCTGGTTCTGGAAGCTGGTGAAAAATCGGTCATGGTCATGGCCATTCTGGACAAGGCCAATACCGAAAGCTATGGTGTTCCCCAGATAACCGAAGTATCAGGCTCCCTTGAAGACGCGCCTGGTATTCTTGTGAGCGGCCACGACCTTCTGGACCTGGCCCAGCTGCTTGAACAAACTCAAAACACCGGCATAAAAATCTACACCCATGGTGAAATGCTGCCAGCCAATGGTTATCCAAAACTCAGGAAATATCCACACCTGGCCGGAAATTACGGTACAAGCTGGTATAACCAGCAAACAGAGTTTGAATCATTCCAAGGCCCCATTCTTTTCACGACCAATTGTATTCAAAAACCCCTTGCAAGTTACGCGGACAGAGTGTACACCACTGGTCTGGTGGCCTGGGAAGGCATCAAACATATCGAGGATGCACAAAAAGGACACCCCAAGGATTTCTCGCGAATCATCACCAAGGCTAAGGAATGCGGCAATTTGACTGTAAAACCTGGTAAAGCCAAAACCATAGGTTTCCACCACCAGACAGTTCTTTCTTTAGCAGGAACCATTATAGAAAAAATCAAGGCTGGCGCCATCAAACGCTTTGTGGTTATGGCCGGTTGCGATGGAAGGCATAAAGAAAGGGAATATTTCACCGAAGTTGCCAAAAAACTCCCAAAGGATAGCATTATTCTTACAGCAGGTTGCGCCAAATTCCGCTACAACGAACTAGATTTAGGCGACATTGGCGGGATTCCCAGACTAATAGACGCGGGACAATGCAATGATTCCTATTCCCTGGCTGTGATTGCCCTCAAACTCAAAGAAGCCTTTGGTATGGAAAGCCTCAACGACCTTCCACTTTCATTTGATATCGGCTGGTATGAACAAAAGGCAGTATGTGTTCTTCTGGCTTTGCTTCACCTTGGTGTAAAGGGCATTCGGCTGGGACCAAGCTTGCCGGCCTTTCTTTCACCCAATGTGGCCAAGGTGCTGATTGATCAGTTTGAATTAAAAGCCACTTCCACGGCTGAGGCTGATGTGGAATTGATCATGGCAGGTAAATAACCCTTATCAGATTTTTACAAACAAGCACAAGTGAATCATAATAGGGCGGCTGTAAAAAAGCCGCCTTTGTGTTTAGCGAAAAAAACTTTCACATGGCACCTTAAGGATTAACAACACAAGCCAAAATCAAAATAAAAGCCAAAGCAAGGCCTCTTGATTTATCCCTGCACAAATAGGCGTGCCAGCTTTGCTTGAAGAGGCCGGGACACGAAACGCGTCAACAATGCCATAATCTTGTTCATGATACCGGGTACAATTAAGGAACGCCTCTTTAGCATAGCCTTAATTCCTGCCCTTGCCACAGCCTGACTGTCCATCATGGTGATACGCTGAAAAAAAGTGACTTTTTGCTCTGCCACATCAAAAAACTCAGTACGAGTCACACCAGGGCAAAGAGCTGTGCAGCTAATAGAAGTTTTTCGAAGTTCATTCCGGATGGCCAGTGAAAAATTAAGAACAAAACTTTTTGCCGCGCTGTAACTGGCATACATGGGAGAAGGTTGAAAAGCGGCAATCGAAGCCAATTGTAAAATATAACGCTTTTTATTATAACTACCCGATTTCAAAAAGAGCTTTGTCATATTCACCAGAGCCAGAATATCCAGACGCAGCATCTGGCTCTCTTTCTCCCAGCTAAGATCGGCAAAATCACCAAACACAGCAAAACCGGCATTATTGATCAGAATATCAAGCTCGATCTTTTTACTTTTCAAAAACTGGAAAATTCTGACAGGAGCATCCTCTATTGACAAGTCCATGGGAATTACCAAAACCTCTATCTGATACTGTTTTTGAATTTCGCTCTTTAGTAAATTCAAAAGCTCTTCCCGACGGGCACTTATTACCAGATGGGCCCCCATGGAAGCCAGAATTCGGGCAAAATCAGAGCCCAGTCCGCTGGAAGCGCCGGTTACCAGGGCCCATTTACCACTTAATAATTTTTTCATGATTCTATCCTTATTTTAAGCCTGCTGCTTTTTATACAACGCAAGAGCTATTTTTAAAATATTCTAACCCAGAATCAGCCACCTGGCCAGATAGCTGCCGCAAAAGGTCAAAATAGCACCGAGAAAAGTCCCGATGGGCAACGACAGAAAAATATGCTTTTTCATTGAACCAAAATTCATGGCATCAGGAATTTTCATAAACCTCGGCCGCCATAAACAAATCACCAGAAAATCGATCACCATAGTGTCATAAAGCAAATAAACCAAATATAAAGAAAAACTGAGAATATACAAATAACCAAAGGAAATCTCTTGATGATAGGGTTTGATGCTGAAAACGCAGCCAAAAGCTGCATTAAAAGAATTCCTATAAACAAAATCAAACTCAGCCCCATACCCTTAAGCGAAACAACCTTTTTCATTAAGCCATCACTCCTCCGGCTTTCATAAACCAAACCCCTTCGAAAAAGCATAATCACAAAGAACGAATAAAGGACCACCCCGAGAAAACCCCATATGATAAAATAAGACAACAGATTGGATACCGACATAAGATACTACCTTAATTTAAATTCCAGAACATATTTTGAATGAAGAATCATTGCAAATTGCCCGGCAACATGGCTAAAAATCCGGAGGCATATAATAACCACATTGTCTGCTTATTCCTGAAGCACAGTAAACACTGGCATATCGCTTTTCAGAAAACAAAAGATTAACTCCAATTTAGGATTTTGTCCATAGAATCATTACCGTAAAATTTGGCTAAAATCCAGAGCTAAAATCTTCCCTAGGGGGGTTAATTTATTTATCTTCAACACATGGATAGCATAAACATGTCAATTCAGGCAAAAGCAGATAAAAGCTCACTCAAAAAAGAAAGCGCCAAGATGATAGGCCTTGGACTATGCTGTGTGTTCTTGAATGAAGATATTAAATTCCGGCGCATGACAGCCACCCGAGCCCAAAGCCTGAATAAAAAAAACCGCCTTGAGCAATTATCAGAACGAATACTTCATAATGCCAAAAGCCTGATCAGTGCCATCGATTTCTGCAGCCAAAATAAAATAAGGGCCTTCCGCATTAACAGCCAGATTCTACCTCTAAAAACCCATGAAAAACTTGGTTTCCAACTCACGGACCTGCCCGAAAACCAAAGAATCATCGAAGAATTCATCAAAGCCAAAGAACTGGCCGAAAAAAACAAAATCCGCCTGAGCTTTCATCCTGATCAATTCATCCTGCTCTCTTCCCCGCGGCAATCAGTAATAGATAACTCCATCACCGAACTCATAGCCCAAGCTGAACTGGCTGAAATGATCGGAGCTGATGTAATCAACATCCACGGAGGCGGAAGTTATGGCAACAAAAGCCAAGCCCTGGCACAACTAGACTACCACCTCGCCAAGTTGCCGCGCATTGTAAAAAAACGTCTAACCCTGGAAAACGACGACCGTATTTACACCCCCCTTGACCTACTCCCCCACTGCCGCAAGCATAAAATCCCCCTGGTTTACGATGTTCATCACCACCGCTGCCACCCCGACAGCCAGAGCATTGAGCAAACCACAACCAAAGCCCTTGAAACCTGGAACCGTCAACCCCTGTTTCACATATCAAGCCCCAAAGAAGGCTGGAACAGCAAAAACCCCCGTTCACACCACGATTATATTGATATAAATGATTTTCCAGAAGCCTGGCTGCCCCTTGAATTAACCATCGATGTGGAAGCCAAAGCCAAGGAACTGGCAGTGATCAAATTGCGCGAGGATCTGGAAAAACTTTTGAAATGATTCAAGCCATTTTCGGGCGTTTCCCTGACCCCTTCCAGGGAATGGGGCCAGGGCCGGGCTTTCCGCAACTCCGCTAACGCTACGACCAAAACCCCCGCTGAATAAGCGCGGGGGTTTTGTTGCCGGGATTTTTTTGAAAAAAAATCCCAGCTTGCTACAATCCCTAACGCGAGAAGGGCTTAAAGAAATCCAAATAAAAAATCTTTTAACCAACATCACGCAGTCTTCCAAATTCAGATAATTTCCTCATTTATTCAGAATGGCTGCTGTCATAGTCTATGATGATTTGTAGGAACTGTCTTCTTATTATACCTTGTATGTAAAAAAAGGATACGGGGTAAAGAGATAAAGGCTCGCAGGCCATTCTGAACGCAGCAAAGCGGAGTGAAGAATCTCAGTTACAAGTAATCCTATCATTCCACTGATAAAGTGCTTGGGTCTATGAAAAATGCAATACTGACTAAGACAAGCAAGATTCTTCAAAGCTGCAGGAAAATAATGAATGCCAATGAGCATTCATGAAAAATAATGAATGCCAATGAGCATTCATGAAAAAATAATAAATGCCAATGAGTATTCACGCCACCGAACACTAAATGCGGAATATTTATAACCAGAGGTCGAATAGCCCAACCTGCCATGCCCCCAAGCGGAAGGTAACACCTAAGGAATCATGCTAAACAAATACAAAATTTTTTTGTTCGCTAAGCGAAATTATCCACTATTTTCAGGAATCATTTGTAACTTTTTCATTTTATGAGTATTTTAATAATAGAATGAAAAAAGACAGTTTTTTCTTTATTCTCATGATTATTCTCTTTTTAACGGTACCGCCCCAAATTTTCAGCGGCGGCCTAAAAGCCTGCCCCATCAAAGCTAATGAAACCGTGAAAAAGATGATTTCACTGGACAAAACAGACAAGCACTTTGCGGCCAATTGCCCTTCCAACCTCTTTGAGCTTCTGGCCAGGAACAATGAAGCCAGTCAAAAAGAGGGTTTTATGCCTGGTTCCTGCTGTCTCCAACCCGCAATAATTGAGGCTTTTGTCTTTGAATCCGGCTTGTCAGAAGAACCGGCCTGGCTTATCTCGGAACAAAGGGTTAAAAAACGGCCGATCTTTATTAAAACCTGCTCACTGCTTATTTGAAATCTCCTTTTTTTAAAACACCACCATTAATTGACTCAAATTTATTAAGATCAGGAGATTGAATATGAAAAAAACCATTTTTATAACAGTATTTATCATGATAGCACTCTTTTCCTTTGCTGATAGCTTAAAAAAAACCATGGAGACTAACGGTCTTTATGTTTTTGAAAAACCCATCGATATTGTGGATTTTAAATTAGAAGATGTCGATGGAAAGATACACAAATTATCAGATTACAACGGACAAGTGGTGTTTCTAAATTTCTGGGCTTCATGGTGCGGCCCCTGCCGTTCGGAAATGCCTTCCATGCAGGAACTTCAGAATAAATATAAAGACAAGGGGTTTGTAATATTGGCTGTGAACTTGAGGGAATCAGCTAAAACCACTTCGGACTTCATGAAAAGAAACAAACTTGACTTTACAGTGCTTTTGGATAAAGATGGTTCTGTTGGTGCCACCTATAGCGCGCGAAGCATTCCAACCACCTATATTATTGACCGTAATTCAAAGGTAATAGGCGGAATGATCGGCGCAAGGGAATGGACCGGTGATGGCATCGAAAAGGCCATCGAAGAAATTCTAACCCAATAGGAGGATCTTTTCATGGGAATTGATAACCTGAACATTGCTTTGGCCTTTGCCGGCGGTATAATTGCCTTTTTATCCCCCTGCATATTACCTCTCATTCCGTCATATATTTCCTTTATCAGCGGAGAATCGTACAACACCTTGGTAAGCGGTAAGGGTAAAAAAAGCGAAATCATCATAAAAACACTTTTTTTTATACTTGGTTTTTCCATCTTGTTTGTTACCATGGGCCTTCTTTTCAGCGGCGCCGGGGCTTTGCTGAATGCCTCGCTTCGACCGATCATTAATATCAGCGCCGGTATTATTGTGGTTCTTTTGGGAATCAACTTTATTTTCGACTTCATACAATTCCTGAATTTTGAAAAAAAGCTGAAGATCAAAAGCAGCGTTACAGGGTATCTGGGTTCCTTTCTTCTAGGTTTGGGTTTCGGCGCCGGATGGAGCCCTTGCGTGGGCCCTATTCTTTCGTCGATCCTGGCCCTTGTTGGCGTACAGGGGAATATAGGCGGCGGCGTTTTGCTGCTGATATTTTTCTCACTGGGATTAGGAACCCCCTTTATTCTGACCGGGGTATTTTTCAGCTCCATCCAGAAACAGCTACAGCGTCTTAAAAAACAGATGAAGGTGATCAAAATCATCGGCGGTGTTTTTCTCATCTTTGTGGGCATACTTATTCTCATGGGTCAAATGTCCAACCTCACCAATTATTTCAACCAATGGGCCTCAGGGCTAAGCCAGTGGGAGGAGGCACAGCCTCTTGCTTCCCGCCTGGTCTTCGGCCTGATTTTCCTTGGCCTTTTCATACTCTTTGCCGCTCTCTACTACCGGAAAATTAAGGCGCCATTGGCCGAGTCTGGCGGAAACAAGGAAGCAGCTATCACTAACTACATCCGGCCCGGTTATTTCATTTTCGGCGGAGTCTTTCTGATTCTGGCCATACTGGTTTTTACCGGGGTACTCAGTATCCCGCAGCTGCTGAGTTCATGGTTTCAATTCGAAGGCATTTGAGCATCTTGATACTAACAAATAACTCTGGCCGCGCTATTGGCGCGGCTTTTTTTCAAGGATTACTTTATTTATGTACTTAAATATTAAGCAGATGATAATTCCTTTTGTATTTGTTTAGCAAACAGGCGCGGCTGTGTTAAAAGCGTTAGAGATTGGAGCCATGCTTTGCAATTTTATCAAAAATTGCAAAGTAAAGCGTTTTATGCCGTATAATTTCCGGATAGGCTGCATGTATATAGTGAATGCCAATGAGCATTCACGTTAGCGAGCAATAAATACGAAGTATTTATGACCAG
>JAFGWI010000178.1 GCA_016937215.1 Spirochaetales bacterium
TTAGGGATTGGAGTTATGAAGAACAGGTTTTTCAAAACCTGTTCTTCAAAGCGTTTTTTGCCTGTTTTTTCAAGGCAAAAAACCTTCGTAGGCGGAAGCCGGAGTAACGGAAAGCCTGGCCTTGGATACCGGAGGTTCCAAGGCAACGCTAATATCAAATGAACGAAACAAAGAGTCCGCTTTTAGTGCTTGAATTCGGTGTTTTGCAAATCGCGAATTCTTGACCAAAGAATAAGCCACCTGCTTTTCAGATGGTGGTTGACTATTTTTTTATTTCCACTATTTGCATTAATCCTTTGGCACATTGAATTTATGAATTTCAAACCGATCGGAACCCAGCCAAGGATCGATTTTTATACCGCTATCTGTTTTATTTACATCGGCATGCTTGATTTGCCAACCTAAAAGATCAAGCCTGGCTTTACCAAGAAGGTCATGGCTTATCATTTCTCCATTCTGAACGCAGCGAAGCGGAGTGAAGAATCTCAGTTGATTATGGGCATGTTGATTCTCTAATATAGTGTTTGCGAGTATGAAAGAGGCAATGCGGAATTAGACAGGCGAGATTCTTCGTCGTTCCTCCTCAGAATGACATCGGAAATCATTTTTTTTTCACATAGTGAATAGTCACGGATTTTTTATCATCATGGATTTTGGCTCTCCCATTGACAAAGCTTCAAAAATTTAAAATCATTTAAACAATGAAACTTTTTGATGCCCATATTCACCTTCACGACCACCGTTTTGACGCCAATCGAGAGGAGCTTATTTCCAGGGCAAGAGACAAGGGTGTCCGGGGCTTTTGCTCTCTCAGTGCTGATCCTGGCGACTGGCCCCGGGTTATTGAAAACAGTCGCAAGTATCCATTTGTGCTGCCAGGCTTTGGTATCCATCCCTGGTACCTGAAAACCACTTATCCAGGCTGGCGGGAGGATTTGGCAAAACATCTGGAAACAGAAGCGGCGATTTTGGGCGAAGTGGGCCTGGATCTGGTGATTGATACTCCCCTGGAGGAACAGATGGCTGTTTTACATCAACAGCTAGACCTGGCACAGGACATGAAGTTGCCGGTGAATTTCCATTGCCGCAAGGCCTGGCATGTGCTGGAACAGGTATTAAAAGCCTATGATTTCAGGAAAACAGGCTTTGTTCTCCATGCTTATTCAGGAACAGATATTATAGTAGAAAAACTCGCTTCAAAAGGAGCCTATTTTTCCTTTGGCGGCGGTCTTACCAAATCGGGTAACCGTCGCGTCCATAAAGCGATAAAAGCTGTTCCTTTGGACCGTTTACTGATTGAAACCGATGCTCCTGATATTCCGCCTGTCATTGATCATAAAATTGATAATGAAAAACCCAATGTTCCTGAAAATATTTTTTATGTGTTGTCGGCCATGGCAGCTGATTTAGCTATGACCGAAGAAAAGCTGGCTGAAATGACCTGGGAGAATTCCATGAGGCTTTTTGGCGATGTGATATTGCCAAGGAAAATCGGTTGACTCTTTTGCCTTGATTCGCTTTATTTTAATTATCATTTTCAGGGAGGTGATTATGTTAAAACAAGGCGACAAAGCCCCGGATTTTCAACTGGAGGATGACCGCGGCGAAAAACTGACGCTAAAGCAGTTTAAAGGCAAAAAAGTGGTGATCTATTTTTATCCCAAGGATAATACACCGGGCTGTACCACAGAAGCCTGCGGACTGCGCGATGTCTATGATGATATTCTGGCTAAAGGGGCTGTGGTTGTGGGAGTCAGTGCTGATTCGGTAAAATCCCACGGAAATTTCAAAAGCAAATATGAACTTCCTTTTTATCTTCTTTCGGACCCGGAAAAAAACATGATCAAAGCCTACGGGGCCTGGGGTGAAAAAAAGATGTATGGTAAAAGTTATGAAGGAATTTTACGGTCCACCTTTATTGTGGATGAAAAGGGCATGGTGATCAAGGTGTTCCCCAAGGTGAGCCCCAAAAACCATCCCGAAGAAATTCTGGCAGCCCTTGAATAGTTTCAACTATCAGCAAGTTCAGTCTGGGCCCCAGTGGCTTTGGGGGCTTTAGATATTTTTCAAGCCTGAATAATCGGAAAAGACAAAAAAAGCTGCCGAAGCTTTCTCCGGCAGCTGAAGTCATAAAACAAAACTGAAGCAGCTTTTATTCAGCGCTATAGCTGTTACCCTGTTTATCAACAAATGGAATGAAACGAACAGACAAGCCGTTGTACATATCCTTTCGGCGGGTAACAATATCGCCATCCTGGTTTTTCTCGCGGTAAACCTTCATAACATACTGTTTGCCCGGAGGTCCCAAAGGCACAACCATGATTCCGTCCGGTGCAAGCTGCTGCATTAAAGGCGGTGGCAAATGGTCGATGGAGCAGGTAACGATAATGCGGTCAAAGGGAGCGTATTCTTCCCATCCGTAATAACCGTCGTCGATTTTTCGTGTAATATTATTATAAGTAGGATAATCAGCTGTCAGATTATCATAGATTTCATTGGTCTCTATACCCAGAGGTTCGATGATTTCGATGGAATAAACATAATTGGACATGTGTGACAGAAGCGCAGACTGATAACCAGAACCGGTTCCAATTTCAAGCACCTTATGATGCGGCTGGGGATTGATGGCAGAAGTCATCATGGAAACAACATCAGGATCGGTGATGGTGGCGCCGTACCCAATACTTAACCAAGTATCATCATAGGCCCGGTCAATATTTATCTCGCGAACAAAATGTTCCCGGGGTGTTAGTAAAAAGGCGCGAACCAGCCGGTCATTGGCCAGTTCCTGAGTTTCGATAAATCTCTGGGCCAGACCCCAGCGGTCTTCCAAAAAGCTTTTCTTTTCCTTTGTGTGGCTCAGCATCCACTTTAAATAGACCTGTTCGCTGTCGATCGGTACCAGATCGCTAATGGCTGTAATATCATATTTGGGTTTGGCAAGAGTGACAGAGGGTTCTTCACTCAGCTTTTCTTCGATTGGCTCTTCTTGCTGAACAGTGGGTTTGGCCTCGGAAATAACCACTCCTTCGCTCTGTTTCCAGGGCGGATTCACAATTAAAATGGCACCAATCATGATAATCAGAACAATAGCGATTACTCCGACAATAATATTATTGCTCACCTGAATGGGCTGGCCTGCAGGCTTGTTTTTATTCTTGTTTTGACACTCCTCGCATACACCTTTAACAGCCACATCATTCCCGCAGATTGGACAACTATACATAAATATCTCTCCACTTGTTTCTTGAATCAATTGAAGGTCACTATAGCATAAAGCCCAAAGAATCATCAAGGAGAAAGCGAAAAAATATGCTATTTTAAGCCAATAGTCTTTTTTTAAAAGGGGACATAACACCTTGTTTTTTTTGGGCGTTTCCCCGGCTTACCCTGAAGGGGTATGGCCGGGGCCGGGCTCTCCGCGGCGCCGCTATCGCTTTGACCAAAAACAGGGCGGAAAAATCGCCCTGTTTTTGTTTCCTGAGCCTTTTTTGAAAAAAAGGCTCAGGCCCGCTCCGATCCCTAACGCAAAGCCGCGCTATCATCCTGAACAAAGCGAAGCAGAGTGAAGGGTCTTACCCTTTCTCACCGGTGGATGCCTTGTGTCGGGAGTGCTTCTGGTTCTTTCTCGTTATTGGGTGGGCTTCGGGTTAGGGATTGGATCCAGGCAGAACCATTTTTTCAAAAATGGTTCTGCAAAGCGTTTTTTCGCGTATAAATTCCGCGAAAAAACCTTCGAAGGCGGGAGCCGGAGTGGCGGAAAGACCGGCCAAAGCTCAGCCCCTTTAGGGCGGGCTGGGGCAACCCCCAAAAGACTTGCAGCAAAAATCAATAAGCTGCTTTGACCAAGTAAATACTTTCTGCTATGTTACACCAAGAAAAATCATTTTTAAAGAAAAGGGTAGATCATGAAACAGCTACGATTCAAATTGTTTTCGGTTTTCTTTTTGTCGGTGGCTTATATTGCCTATGAATTATATGTGATGCGGACCTTTGCCATCGGGAACTGGTCGAATTTCGGGACCCTGGTTATCAGTACAGCCCTTTTGGGTGTGGGGTTGGCTGGAACACTTCTGACCTTTGTTCAGAAATGGGTTTTAAAGCATTTGAATTCCCTGTTTACCTACACGGCTATTCTGTTTATGCCCACCATGGTGCTGGCTCATATTCTGTCACAGCAGATTCCCTTTCGGCCGCTTTTTATTGGGGCAGACCCTATGCAGATCCTATGGATAGGGGCATATTATATTGTTTATTCGATTCCCTTTTTCTTTAGCGCCCTGTTTGTAGGGATTTCCTTTATCGCTCTTTCAAGCCGTGTTCACCGTCTTTATTTCTGGAACATGACCGGTTCCGGGCTGGGTGGTTTTTTTGTGATTGCCTGTTTGTATCTTTTTCCACCCAATGTGATTCTGGTGCCTCTGTTGGTTCTCACTTTTATAAGTGCGGTCTTTGGAATTCTTCGTTATAACCCCTCAACCCAAAAGGTCGTTTTTCAGGTCAGGGAACTTCTAACCGCGGTTGTGATGGCTGTTTTTTCGATCATACTTGTTCTGGCTGCCGGGCAGATTAAGGTTTCCAGCTTCAAGGATGTGAGTTATATCAGAAAATATCCGCCCGACAAGGTTGAGCTGGTTCATCATAGTTACAGCCCGGCTGGGGAGTATCATGTGTATAAAAGCTCGGCCCTTCATTTTTTGCCTGGCTTAAGTGATGAAGCGGCCAATTTGGAGCAGCTTCCCCAGCAGCTTTATTGGGGGCTTTTTGTGGACGGGAACGGGCCCATGGGTATTATGGGCAAGCTGGCGCCCGGTGAAGGGGCTTATCTTGATTATCTGCCCATGACCGCGCCCTATGAAGTGCTGGACAAGCCCAATGTGCTTTTGGTGAATATGGCCGGCGGAATCAGTACACGGCTTGCCCTGCATCATGAACCCCATAAGGTGACTGTGGTTGAGCCCAACCCCGAGATGGTGCATTTGCTCCGGGATGTTCCGAAAATAGCCGAGTTTAACGGCCACCTCTTCGAGGACCCCCGGGTGAAGTTGATAGAGGGCGAACCACGGGCTTTTTGCTCAACCTCTCGCGAGAAATTCGACCTCATCGATATCAGTCTGGTCGATTCCATTGGTATCTCCGGCCGGGGTGGTTACGCGGTGCATGAAAATTTTACCTATACGGTTGAGGCCATATCAGATTATTTCAAAGCCCTTGATGATAATGGTTTTTTATCTATTACCGTATGGAACGGTTTGGCGCCACCGCGAAATGTCATCAAAATCTATTCAACCGTGGTTGAAGCCCTTAATCGGATGGGATTGGACCCGGCCAAACAGATCGTTTCATTCGATCTGCTCTATTCAACGGCCACTATTCTCGTGAAAAAATCGGCTTTTACAGCTGATGAAATACACAAGCTCAATCGTTTCATCTCTCGTATGTCCTTTAACAAGGCCTATTATCCGGGTATGCCTAGGATGAATATAGATTTTGACCAGATGCTTATGGAATACCGGGTGCTTTTTGACCAGGAGATTGATAATCCCTACAAGGATCGGAAAAAGCTGGATCTTGACCCCAATACGCTTTATCATCTATCATTATACACTCTGCTGGAAGGGCAAGGGCAGACGCTTTTCAGGAACTATATTTTTGATGTGTCTCCTATGTACGATGACAGGCCTTATTACAGCTCTTATTTGCGGCTGGATAAGCTGCCCATGTATCTTGATCAGATGCAGGATGTGTCTGAGGACTGGGGCTTGCTGATTCTCTTTGGTATTCTGATTCAATCCATTATTTTCGGGCTCATTATTATTCTGCTGCCTCTGATTGGCCGGAGAAAAGAGCTTTTTGAGAATAAGAAAGGAACAGCCGGTGTTGTTGTCTATTTCGCCTGTCTGGGTATGGGTTATATGTTTGTGGAAATGTTTCTGATTCAGCGGCTCAGTTTCTTTTTGGCAGACCCGATATTCAGTGTTTCCATTGTGATTACCTCCATGCTGATCATTTCCGGCCTGGGGAGTCTTTTAAGCCATCGTCTGGCTGAGGACAGGACCAAACGGGTCCGTATTGCCGTGGTCGGAATTATTGTGTCAGTGTTGTTTTATATATTTTTGCTGTCGCCGATTTTAAATCTGCTTTTAGGTGTGCCCTTTGGGGTTAAAATGCTTATTTCCGTGGTTCTGGTCGCGCCCTCAGCTTTTTTTCTAGGCATCCCCTTTCCCACGGGCTTAAGCGCTATCACCGAGCACAAACCCAAGCTCCTGGCTTGGGCCTGGGGTATGAATGGCGCCTTGTCTGTTACTGGTACGGTCGTGGGCACACTTTGCGCCGTTGCCTTTGGCTTCAGGTTTGTCTTGATAGCAGCGGCCTTGATTTATCTTGTTGCTGGTTTGATTTACAAGTCTAATGAGGCGTGATGTGTTTTTTTCGCGGCAAGATCTGGCTAAAAATTTGATAGGGGCCATTCCCCGTAGCCTCGTGCTCTATAAAGGAATTGGGCCTATTTTTTAAATCAACTGGTTGCGGCAGCAATTTCTAATTTGGTGAAATTGTGAAAGCAACCAGGCAAGGCATAGTTGTCAATAACAGCAATTCATGCAGTTAGTATTATAATTGAGAATTACTGTATCAATAATTTTTGTACTTGTTTAGCTAAATCGCAATTCGGCTATTGACGCGTTAGGGATAGAAGGCATGGCATGCGATTTTTTCAAAAATCGCATGCCAAAGCGTTTTCTGCCGGATAATTTCCGGCAGAAAA
>JAFGWI010000179.1 GCA_016937215.1 Spirochaetales bacterium
ATAAATGCGTAGCATTTATGACCAGCGCGGCGCGAAAAAAGCGCGCCTGCGGGTTTTAGCAAGTCATTTTTGAAAAAATGACTTGCTATTATTACAATCCTTAACGCTAAAAATAGTGATCCCTGTTTAAGCTAAACAAATACAAATTATTCAATCGACAACTTTGTTATTTAAGCATTAGGCACCAATGGTCAAATCAACAGCTCCTGAACCAAGCGAAATGCTGAACATATCATCCTTGTACAAAGGACATTGGCCTTCCGGCATATCGCAACAGGGAATAGAATTCTGACAGGTCAAATCAGGCCTGGCAAAACTGAAATTAATTGTTCCAATACCGCAAGCAGCTAAGACATCACTTATGTTTGTGATTCCAGAAAGTCCCAAACAACCGACTATATCAATACTTCGAAAATCACAGCTGGCACTGGTGTGGCGCCGCTTACTTTTGCCTCAAGCATAACCAAGGTATCATTTTGAAGCTTGGTTAAAGCTTTTCCATTCTGTGTCCACTGAAGATTAATTATGGTAATATCTATTTTGGAAATCAAGGAAATGGATTTTCCCGAAGCTAACGCGTTAGGGATCGGAAGGGCCAGTGAATGTTTTTTCAAAAACATTCACTGGAAACCCGCAGGCGCCCTTTTTAGGCGCCGAGGATTTCAGAGCCCTGGAGAGCCCGGCCTGCCTGCGCGGAGCAAAGGCAGGCAACGCCCTAAAATCCACATCATTTCAATATTATAGCACAAAAGCCCAATGCTTTAATTATTCAATATAACTGCTGAATCTATGAAGAATTGCTAAAGCAAGTGGTTGACATTCAAAACATTTACCTATATAAATGATACAATTAATGATATGGGTCAAAGTTGTACATGATTGAAGGATTAAGTAAGAAACTAACGGATATTTTTAAAACAATATCAGGAAAGGCAAATATTTCGGAAAATAACATCCGGGATGCACTTTCCGAAATAAAAATTGCTCTTTTGGAAGCTGATGTAAACCTGCGTGTGGTGCGTCGATTCATTAACCGCACAACTGAAGAAGCATTGGGAGACAAGGTTCTCAGAGATGTTTCTCCAGGGCAGCAATTTATCAAAATTGTTCACGACAGCATGGTGCAGCTTTTAGGTGACACGCGGCAGGATTTGGAACTAAAAGGGCCTGATACCCTATCGGTGATTCTTTTAATGGGCCTGCAAGGGTCAGGAAAGACAACCACTTGTGCCAAATTGGCCCGAAGGCTAAAAAAAAGCAATCGCAAGCCCTTAATGGTAGCAGCTGATCTGGTTCGTCCGGCTGCTGTTGAACAGCTTTGCGTTCTGGGCGAAAAAGCAGAGGTAGAAGTTTACAGGGAAGATACAAAGGATCCTGTAAGGGTGGTTAAAAACGCTTTGCAATATGCCAAGAAAAACCAGTTTGATACAGTACTGGTGGATACTTCGGGTCGCTTGCAGATAAATCAGGAATTGATGCAGGAATTGCAGAAAATCAAGAAAACGGCTGATCCTGTGGAATCCATTCTGGTGGCAGATGCCATGACCGGTCAAAATGCTGTTGATATTGCCAAGGACTTTAACGAACAATTAGGCATCACTGGGGTTATTCTTACCAAATTCGATTCAGACACCCGAGGCGGAGCGGCCTTTTCCATAAAAAGCATCACCGATAAGCCAATCAAATTTATTGGTATGGGTGAAAAAATTGATGATCTGGAGCCTTTTTACCCCGATAGAATTGCCTCCCGCATTCTGGGAATGGGTGATGTAGTTTCCTTGGTTGAAAAAGCCCAGGAAACCATGAATTTGGAGGAAGCCGAGGAACTTCAGCGTAAAATGGAGAATAAAACCTTTACGCTTGAGGATTATCTTGACCAATATCGGCGCATGACAAAAATGGGCAGCCTCGAATCGCTCCTTGAAATGATACCCGGCGCAAAAGGTAATATTGATCCTGATGCCATCAACAAAAAGGAAATGAAACAGGAAGAGGCTATTATTCTTTCCATGACCATAGCGGAAAGAAAAAACCATCGCATTTTAAGCCCTTCCAGACGAAAAAGAATTGCCCAAGGCAGCGGAACTTCTGTATATTTAGTAAACAGATTGCTTAAGAAATTTGAAAAAACACGTTTAATGATGAAAAAAATGACCAAAAACAAGGGCATGCAGCAAAAAATGATGTCCCAATTTGGCGGATTTAATTAAGAGATATGAGACTCACGAAAGGAGGAGCAGGTTGAGCGTAAAAATTCGGTTAAAAAAGCTGGGCGCGAAAAAGCGACCCTACTATCGGATAGTAGTAATGGATTCAAGGGCCCCACGAGACGGTCGTACTCTTGAAGAAGTGGGATTCTATCATCCAATTGAAATTGAAGAAAATCAAGTCAAACTGAATGAAGACAGAATCCAGGATTGGCTCAGCAAAGGAGCCCGACCTACCAGCACTGTAAGACGGCTTCTGAACAAGCAGAACATCAAAATTAAATAATCATTAGGAAGGAGTTCTATGATGGAGAAAGATCTCGTTGAGTACATAGCGAAGTCATTGGTTGATAATTCGAGTAGTGTTGAAGTTAATGTCATTGAAGGAGAAAAGTCCACAATTCTTGAACTTAAGGTTGCCCAAGAAGATATTGGCAAGGTCATCGGTAAGAGCGGGCGCATTGCGAGAGCCATCAGAACGATTCTCAGTGCTGCTGCTGCTAAAACTGAAAAAAGAGTGGTACTAGAAATTCTAGATTAATGGACCTTCTATCAATAGGATTATTACAAAAAAATCACGGTGTCAAAGGGGCTTTTAAGGTACGGAGTTTTTCCGGCGAAAGTTCTCATTTTTTTAAATTAAAGGAGGTCTTTGTAAAACTACAAAGCACAACTGAAAATTTAAAGATTGAATGGGTGAAAAAAGCCTCCCGAGACCTATTGATAAAATTTCAGGGAATTGATTCACCTGAAGCCGGCAAGAAATATAGAAACCTGGAGCTATGGGTTGATCGTCACCATGCCTGTCCTGTCAATCCTGATGAGTACTACATGGCTGACATCACCCGCTGCAGTGTTTTTAATAATGATAAAGAGATTGGCAAGGTTAAATCGGTATTTGACAGCGGAGCAGCTAATATTATCGAAGTGAAGGATAAGGAAGGTAATGTTATTAATATTCCCTTTACCCAGCAATTCATAAAAGAAGTTGATCTTAAGGAATACCGGCTTTATGTGAATCCGGAAAGTCCATTGTTTTGATATTTAGGCTATTAACACTTTTTCCTGAAGCCTTTGAGGGTTACTTGAGCAGTTCCATTTTAGGAAAAGCCCTGGATGCGGGAAAATTACATGTAGATCTAACTGATATAAGGGATTTTGCCAGGGACAAACATCGAAATTGCGATGATGGAACCTATGGGGGTGGAGCAGGTATGGTTCTAAAACCAGAACCTTTGGCTGCTGCTTTGGATTCCCTTGCTCCTTCCGGTAAAAGGATTATATATTTAACGCCATCGGGGCGTTTATATAATCAGGCTTTAGCAGAAGAATTAAGCCAGGAACAGGAAGTGATAATTATCTGCGGTCGATACGAAGGGATTGATCAAAGGATTATTGATCTTTATGTGACTGATGAAATATCTGTAGGGGATTATATCCTGTCTTCAGGTGAAACCGCGGCTAAAATCATCATCGATTCCGTGTCCCGGTTAATTGAAGGGGTTATAAACCAGGAAAGCCTGGAGGAAGAAAGTTTTGCTTCAGGCCTGTTGGAATATCCCCAATATACGCGTCCTCAGGATTTTCGGGGCCAAAGGGTTCCGGAAATTTTATTGACAGGGCATCATGAAAATATCAGAAAATGGCGGCTTAAAAAGAGCCTTAAAAAAACTTTAAAAGTCAGACCGGATCTTTTCAAACAGATTCAATTATCTGAAGAGGAAAAGAAACTGCTGGAAGAAATTATAACGGAGGAGGATGTTTGAAATGAATATTCTAA
>JAFGWI010000180.1 GCA_016937215.1 Spirochaetales bacterium
ATAAATGCGTAGCATTTATGACCAGCATGGCGCGAAAAAAGCGCGCCTGCGGGTTTTAGCAAGTTATTTTTGAAAAAATAACTTGCTATTATTACAATCCCTAACGCTTTTAACACAGCCGCACCTGTTTACTAAACAAATCCAAACAAACTTATCGTGATCTGAGTATCTCGTGATGCTTGATAATCCGGTCTAGATCAGCCTTTTTCAGTCGAATTAAATTCCTCAAATCTTTTGCTCTATCAAAGTCCGTAATATGCCCCAAAATCGCTTCCACAACATAAATACGCTCTTCGTCGGTTTCATAGAGCTTCATGATTTCTATCAACTGCCCAACAGTAAAATAACTGGAACGTCCAAACAAGCGAATCCATTTTAAACGATCCTGTCTGTCTTTATTTCCCCTGAGCAACTCCATAAAAATCTTGAAATCACTGTCACTAATGCGGTCGCCGGAAATATATTCGGTTTGCTTTTCAACAGTTTTCATTTTTCGGATCTCTTCAAGAATGGCCACCATCTGATTCACCTTTTCAATGGCTTCACGGCGATCGTTGAATTTGATCTGGGAAATATAAGCGGATTCAATCTCATCAAGCCTCTTGAATAACTCATCCACTTTTTTGTCCATTTCAGTTTCCGCAAAAACCGAAGCAACCGCGAGCACCAAGGTAAACAACGAAAAAATTATATTTTTCTGCATAAAAAATCCTCCTAAAACTCGGCAAACGCCAAGGATACACAAAAGTATATCCCTTTTGCAAAAAAATACAATATAAAGGCCAGAGGTTACAAAAAATTACCTCATGATGAATTAGTTAATCAAATCCAAAACAAGTCATTCAGCCAAGGAGGCTTCAAAATCCACATTATTACGCTTGGTAATAAACACATCAGTATAATCACCTGGAACAAGCTGCTGGCCATGAATAACCACCAGGCCATCGACCTCAGGCGCGTGTAAAAAGCCCCGTGCAAGAAAAAGATCTTCCTCCTTAACTGCTTCTTCCACAAGCACACGTAACTTTTTCCCGACAAATCGATTTAAACGGGCGGCAGTAATATCAATTTGAGCCTGTTCAAGACGCGTTTTGCGCTTTTCCGCCTCTTTTTTTGGTACCTGTGGCTTAAAATCAAAGGCCGGGGTATCCTCTTCCCGGGAATAACAAAAAACCCCCATCCACTCCAAGGCCGCCTGTTTTTGGAATTCCTCCAGAATTTCAAAATCCTCACGGGTTTCTCCAGGAAAGCCCACTAAAAAGGTTGAACGCAGAATAGCATCGGGAATCTCCTGTCGAATCCGGCCAATCAAATCAAGGTATTTTTCCGAAGAGCCCAGACGCCCCATTTTATTAAGAACAGGCTCAGAAGCATGTTGAAAGGGAATGTCAAAATATGGCAAAAGCCGCTTATCCGATTTCATCAATTCCAGAATTTCCATAGGAAAATGATCAGGGTGAATATAAAGTAAGCGCAGCCAAAAACTATCCTTTCTATCGAGAATTTTTTTTACAAGCTCCAGAAACTCGATTTTTCCACGGTCAAGCCCAAAGGAAGCCAAATCCTGGGCTACCAAATTGATTTCCCTTACTCCCTGAGAAAGCAGAAAATCCACTTCCTTCACGACCTCGATCAAGGAACGGCTTCTTAAATCACCCCTGATAATGGGAATAGAGCAATAGGAGCAACAGTTCCGGCAACCTTCGGCAATTTTCACATAAGCCGTGCCGGGAAAGGACAAATAGGGCTTACGTGGTAATAGATGATAAATTCCCCTTGCCTCTGGTCGGTAAAGGCTTCGCGAACCCTTTAAAACATCTTCAGCAACCCTGGTTATTTCCTGGGGTTCATGGTTACCCATTATACCATCAATTTCAAGCAATTCCTCGGATAAGTCATCAAAATACCTTTGTGTCAAACAACCTGTCATAATGACTTTTTTATCTGGATACAAGTCCTTGATTTCTAGTCCGGTCTGAATGCTCTCTTCCTTGGCATCCTTAATAAATCCACAGGTATTCACGATGACCACAGAAGCCTCTTCGATAAAATCTGACCTCTGCCAACCGGTTTCCAACAAACTATGTATCATGACCTCGGCATCTACCTGATTTTTTGCGCAACCCAAGCTTTCAATAAAAAAAATCTTTTTCATGGAAAGGAATATACTCTATTCCGTCAAGAATAAAAAGCCATTACAGGCAAGCTTAACAAAGAAGGAGTTATCTTTTCATAGGGATATGGACATTACAACTTGCGGAAAATAACAATAAAACGGCCCAATGAAAGCCCGCTTTTTAAGCAAATGCCCTGTATCAGGCTGCTGACTATTTTGTCAAATCAGAATACAGATTCAGCGTAATAATATTGATTTTATGTAAAAAAAAGGATATCGATAAAAGAATCAAGAAATCAGAACATCTAGACATTTTTTTACCGCGTTTATCGAAGGAATTTTGATAATATATCCATGATAATTTATGTCAGCCAGTTCATTATTAAAACTGTCAGCAGAATATGAAGACAGAAACACGATTTTAACATCAGGATTTTCATGGTTAATTTGTTTGGCACAGTCGATACCTTCAGTACGGTAAGCCATATTTATATCCAAAAAAACAATGTCAGGATGTAACTGTTTTACCGCTTCAAGAGTGTCTCGTCCATTGGCGGTTTTCGCGATAACATTTAACCCTATTCTTTTCAGCAATTCGATTTCAGCAGATCGAATCAGAAAATCGTCTTCTGCAATAATACAATTAATTTTTCTAGTCATCAAAATATAATCCTGTACTCAAAACCATTCCTTGAATCCAAGGACAATTCCCCGCCCAGCTGTTGCGTAAAAATCTCGACCAACTGAATTCCAAGTGATTCTTTTTTTATTTCTTTAATATCACCATTATAACCGCAGCCATTATCTTTAACAACTAAAATATTTTTGTCTCCATTTTTTTTAAAGCTCACCACCACTTGATTAATAATCGAATTTTTTTGAGTAAATGCGTGTTTGTGAATATTGGAAAATATTTCATTAACAATCAAACCAAGATGAATATTGTTTTTTAGCGGTATTATAATATCATCTATATCCAGATTTAATTCATAAAATTTCTCTTCCGAATAGGCTTGAGTGATCAACTTCAAAATGCTGGAAAAATAATCCTTTGCGGATATTTTGTCATAATTATTTCTGGGTGTATAGAGTTGGGAGTAAAGATTAGAAATAACCATTATCCGGTTTTTTAATCCTTCCAAAATAAACTTTGGGTCCTTCTTGTTTTTATGGAAAACAAAATTATCGTATTCCAAGGCGACCAAACTATATATCTGTGATAAATTATTTTTAACGCGGTGATGTATATCTTGAATCAGTATATTCTTATCATTCAAGGCTTTCTCAAGCTCTAAAGTTCTTTCCTTTACGGTTTTTTCAAGATAAATCTGGGTTTGCATAAGATGGTCTTTTTGTTCATTATTTTCCAAAAGAAGAGCGACCAGATTCATCGTATTTTCCAAATAGGCTTTGTAAGAATAGTATTTTTTTTTATCATTATATTTTATATACAAATATCCATAGTTTTTTAAAATGCTTCTAATTTTGAGGTATTCTATAAAAGGTTTTTTTTGAAGCGTTTCAAGATATTCATTAAAAAAAATTTCATCGTTTAAATCAAAGCGGCCTTGGTTTTGCAAATCCTTTAGATTTTCTGATAAATTATTAAAATCATTAAATTGCCTATCCTTTAAAAAAATCGAGACGTTCTCTATACCCGGCACTGTCGAAAGCCCTCTGCAAACAAAATCGGCAATTGCCTTTTCAGTGTTCAAAGCATGAAGAGTACTTTGCAGAAGAATGATTTTTCCAAGAACGCGCGAATCTGGCATATCTATTTATTGAAAAACTTTTCTCTTTCAAGCCTTTCATTATATTCCCTTAAAAAAAGTTCCGGCGGTACATAACTCGGGTTTTTAACCAATTGGCCGCGGACAATCATCATCGGGTGCACGCTAAGCATATCCATGATCACCGCTCCGTCAAAACGTCTGGCATCATACTGACAAACAGTAGTTAGAGGATGGTCAAGTAATATTTTATTTAATTCAGCTTCATATCTTAATAAATCAGGAATGGTCGCGCGCCCCTCAACCAAAGCCCAGGACATCTCACCTGCTCCGCGGGCCCCGGAAAAGCCTTCGCTTATGGCATCATCATAATAATTTCCTACCAGACTCAGCATATAATCACCAGAAAAATAATTTCCAGGACAAAGCGCGTAGTGACCTCTTGTGATATCAAAATCCTTCTGCTTTTCATCAACATCCACACCCAATTCAAGCAATTCCAGTTTCATTTCATCAGGACTGATGTCGTCAACCAGATACAAAACTTTTTCATTATCAGACAAACCTCTTTGCAGGAATTTAGCCATGGTGCGTTTCCGTTCCCAGTCATCATTGTAAATGAAGACAATATGATGCCCCTCGGGAAAACTCTCTTCAGTGAACCCCAATGAAATGTTTCTGTAATCTCTCGCCATAATAAACCTCCTGTCGGCAAATTAACGGAAGCTTGGCTATCCCTTGAAAAAATCAAGATAGTCTAGCAATGTAAGCAAGAAATGAACAGTAAAAATGTAAAAAATTATGCAATACATCCCTAAGTTAAAGTGTACTCATATCTACATAAAAATTCAAGCAATAAGTAAGCAAGTTAGCTTTCAAATATTAGAAATACTGTGATTTATCAATAATTTGTTACCAGCCAATAAATTAACTGGCTAGTGATATAAATAATGCAAAAGGCCTGTTACAAATACACCTTCACCATTCCGTTATTTAACAGGCGGCGCCATCCACAAGGATAAACCACTAGCCTCGTCATAATTACGGTGAAGTTCTGTCCCGCTATATTCGTGAATAAAAAATTCACAGGCAAAAACAATAGAACCCATAAGCAGATGACCGCCAAAGGCACGGCCTTGAGTATCGGCCACAGTAATTTTTCCATGAAATACCGGTTTGTTTTCACCAAGAGAAAGGTTACCTGTCAGATTTAAAATCTCCAGGGGGCCGTCCAGTTCCACCACATTAAATTCAAGAGTATTTTGATCATGATAAGCTACACATGCCTTTTCCAGAGCGCCGATGGCTTCAATTTTAGCAAGCCTTATCTTATTGGAACGCGCGAAACTCTCCAATGCTCCAAGCAGATCCTCACCTCGTTCCATTCGGCCTACATAATTTTTTAAATACTTGATTTCCCTGAGCCAAGCCATGATAAAGCCTCCTGGTTTTCCGAAAATCCGAGAATTACTCCCTTTTCAAACACCATTCCAAAAACAACTAATTACCCTGAAATTCCTTCACCTTGTCGGCCATTTTTCGCAATGCCTGTTCAACATGCCAGTTAATCGTGCTCTTGGGATATTCACCCTTGGAATTTCTTTGCCCAGCGGGAATTCCGGTTAAAATCTCCAAACCCTGATCAATATTTGAAATCGCGTAAATATGGAATTTCCCTGCTTCAACAGCTTCTACCACTTCACCGTTTAAAATCAGATTTCTGACATTCTGCCGAGGAATAATAACCCCCTGGTTACCGGTTAAACCACGGGCTTTGCAGGTTTGGAAAAATCCTTCCACCTTTTCCGTAACACCACCTATCGGCTGAATATCACCCATTTGGTTAATAGAGCCGGTAACAGCCAAATCCTGGCGAATAGGCAGATCAGCGATAGCGGAAAGCAAAGCGTAAACCTCGGTTGAAGAAGCGGAATCACCATCAACAGATGAATAACTTTGTTCAAAACAAATACTCGCGGTTACAGAAAGAGGGAATTTCATGGCATAACGGCTACGGAGCAAACCTTCCAGAATAAGTATACCCTTATCATGAAATTCTCCCGATAACCCGGCTTCCCGTTCAATATTAATAATTCCTGCGTCACCGGGTGAAATCCTCGCAGAAATGAGCGAAGGCCGGCCAAAAGCATAATAACCGCGATCATGAACCGCCAGACCATTCACCATGCCGACTTCATTTCCCGAACATTGAATCAGAATATCACCCATGGCGATCATTTCCTGTATCTTTTCTTCAGGAAGATTATACAAAAAAGCCCGCTCATCAATAGCCTGAACAACCGAGTCCGCGTCAATCTCACTCTTGCCAGTTTTTCCAGCCCAATAATCTGCCTCAATGATAATATCAACAATTTGCGAAAATCGAGTTGTAATAGCGTCCTTACGCTCGGCAAGGCGCACACCATAGGCAACAACTTTGCCGATGGCATCATTATTGATTTTTCTTGATGTTTTGCTGCTTACTGTCTGCCGGATAAAACTTACATACCGGCTGGTATTTTCGTCATTTCGGGGAATAGTTGAATCAAACTCAGCGGAAACCTTGAACAGCTTTTGAAAATCCTCATCCATGGAATACAGAACATCGTAAATATTGGGATTACCGATAATAATAACCTTGGTTTTGACATTAACAGGAGCCGGCTTAATTCGAACACCTGGCGACATAAAAGAGGAATCATGTTGCTGAATCTCGACCTTTCCGGTTAAAAGCACACTTTTCAAGGCCTGCCAGGAGGCTTCTTCCCGCAGAATATCCTCCGCGTTGAGCACTAAAAATCCGCCGGAACCGTTTATCAGCGAGCCGGCCCTTATCATCATATAATCAGTCTGGACCTCGCCGCCCACTTCATAGCGACTTTCGATGGATCCGAATAAATTAGCATAACTGGGATGATTTTCAAAAATCACAGGTACATGATCAGAATGGCCATGATCCACAACCACATTCACGCCATAACGCCGAAAGCTGTTAATCCAACCCTTGCTTTGCTGAGGCGGCCCCTCTTCATGCTGGGAAAAAAGATAAATATGGCGGGAAACATCCTCTTCAAGACTATTCAAATAATCACGGACCGATTGGTCAGGGTAAACATTTAAAATCTGTTCAACCTCGGCTGCAACCAAGGGCTTGATGGAATTCATGTTCAATTCCTTGATTTTATCATCAAGAATCAAACGAGTAGCCCGTAGCTCCTTAAAGATCTTTTTCATTTCATCCATGTACTGATAGTATTTTTCCCGCATGCGGTTCCACAGAGCTTCTTCCATTTTACCGTCAGCAACCAGAACCTGCAGATCATCAAAATCGACCGGTTCTCCCTCGTGTAATGGCATAATATCCATCACCTGCTGATCATCATCGCCAACCTGGACAATTTGAAAATTTTCTTTTTGCAGCTTGCTTTCAAAATCACTGAGAATCTTGTTTTCACGCTGCTCAATGTTCTGGGTCAGTTTATCTTTTTTTTGCTGATAGGGTTTGCTTTCAAGCTTGATACTAATGGATTTTTTCAGATTCTCGATCAAATCATGGACCTGTTTTTTAAAATCCATTCCCTGACCTTTTGGAAAGTACAAAACATCAGGTGAATCGGGTTTTTTAAAATTATACACAAAAACAACATCCTGAAGCTGATCATCGGGGAGTTTTAATTTATTAAGTACTTTTTTAATGGCCGTTCGCCGCCCTGTACCGGAATAACCGGTGACAAAAACATTATAGCCCTTAGCTTGTATTTCAGTAGCCATATGCAAAGCCTTAACCGCTCGGGGCTGACCTATGATTGAGTCGTCTAAAATAGAATCCCCCATCTTCTCGATTTCCGATGGGGGAATGTTTACAGTTACATCTTCTACAGTTAATTCATACTGTTTCAAATCCAAGGATTTAGGCTCCTTTGATTTGTTTGATCATCTCTGGAACAACCTCAAAAAGGTCACCCACAATACCATAATGGGCCACATCAAAAATAGGCGCTTCAGGATCACTGTTTATCGCGATAATGATGTCAGAGCTCTTCATACCAGCCAAATGCTGAATAGCGCCGGAAATACCACAGGCCACATAAATATTTGGATTTACAGTTTTACCGGTTTGACCAACCTGATGTGAATAGGGAATCCAGTCAGCATCCACCGCCGCGCGGGAAGCCCCTACCGCTCCCCCAAGAGCTTTAGCCAAATCTTCAATCAATTTGAAGTTTTTGGGATCCTTCAAACCTCGGCCGCCGGAAACAATGAAATCAGCGTCAGCAATATTAACTGTCTCTGTCTGCTCTTCAACAAATTCCAGCACCTCGATCTGAGATTCAGGAATAGCGATGTGGCTCATATCAGTAACCTTACCTTCATAGCCTTCAACAATATCAGCCGGCTTCATCACTTTATGACGAACCGTTGCCATCTGGGGTCGATGATTACGGCATAAAATAGTTGCCATAATATTTCCGCCAAAAGCAGGACGTGTCTGGTGCAGGATTTTTTCATCAGGATCGATCGCCAGTTCAGTACAGTCAGCTGTTAAACCAGTGAGCAGCTTGGCTGCTACCTTTGGCAGCAAAGACCGGCCAATAATTGTACCACCGCCCAAAAAAATCTCGGGCTTTTTCTCGGTCAAAATATCGGCTACCAACTGGGCCTGAATATCCTCGGCAAAATCACCGATTTTTGGATTATCGATCATCAAAACTTCATCAACACCATAGGAAATTATTTCCCGGGCCATGGCTGAAACATCCTTACCTACCAGAATAGCGCAAATCGGTTTAGAAAGATCCTTCTTCAACTCTCGCGCCGCTCCAATAATTTCTGGTACTATAGAAGAAAGTTTACCTTGTCGATGCTCAGCATAAACACAGATACCAGAATAGGCGGCAATATCCTGCCCACGGAAGGTATTACGGGTAATCACAATGGCGCCGAATTTCCTGCAAGCATCAACACAAACACCGCACAAAGTACACTTTTCGTTGATAACCGCTTTTTTATCAATCAATTCGATCGCGCCGTAAGGACAACTTTTAACACAAAGGCCGCAACCCACACACTTATCTTTAATTACTTTTATACCATTACTCATAATTAATTTCCCTTAGATTTCTTAATGGCAACACCATTAGCTTGCAGATCGGATAAAAGCTCTGAAACCATATCTCTGGTTTCGCCCTTGTAAACTTTTCCACCCTCCGGTTTTGGAGGAGTAAAAATCCGCACGACCTGGGTAGGAGAACCGGTCAGACCAAGACGATCTACATCAATATCCAGATCCTTGGTCGTCCATTGCAAAATAGTGGCAGACTTGGCTTTCATTTTGCCCTTTAAGGAAGGCAAACGGGGCTCATTAATTTCCTTGACAACGGTAATTACCGCCGGAAATTTGACCTTTAACCGAACATAACCTTCTTCCAGAAGCCGCTCGCAAACCATGTAATTATCAGTCACTTCTTCGATTTTTCGAATATCCGTGATATGAGGCACACCCAGATTTTCCGCCACACCAGGACCAACCTGTCCAGTATCACCATCGATGGCCTGCTTTCCCATAATCACAAGATCGGCATCATTAAGAGCGTTAATGCCCGCTGCCAAGGTATAGGATGTAGCCAAGGTATCGGCACCGGCAAAAGCCCGGTCAGTGAGCAGAATGGCCTGATCCGCACCCAGGGCGATCGCGTCCTTTAAGGACGATTCAACCTGAGGCGGCCCCATGGACATGACAATCACCTCACCGCCATGTTTTTCTTTTAAACGAATAGCCTCTTCTAAAGCGTACATATCAAAGGGATTGATAATTGACTCAACCCCTTCACGAATCAAGGTATTTGTCTCGGGATTTATCCTGACATTGGTGGTATCAGGTACCTGCTTGATACATACAACAATCTTCATTACTTGGTTCCCCTGGCGCTTTCCTTGATTACATTAAGAGCAATAATCTCCCTCTGAATCTGGTTAGTCCCTTCGTAAATCTGAGTAATCTTGGCATCACGCATCATCTTTTCAACAGGATATTCTTTGGTATATCCATAACCACCGAAAATCTGAACCGCGTCAACTGTTACCTTCATGGCCACATCAGAAGCAAAAAGCTTGGCCATGGCGGAAATCTTGGAAACCTGCTTCATACCGCTGTCAATTGACTTGGCAGCCTGGTAAGTTAAAGCACGGGCTGCTTCAATCTGAGTTGCCATGTCGGCTAACATGAACTGAACGCCCTGAAAAGCGGAAATCGGTTGGCCTCTCTGGAAACGTTCGCGGGAATAAGCTGTAGCCTTCTCAAAAGCACCAGTGGCAATACCCAGAGCCTGGGCCGCGACGCCAGGTCGTGATTCATCAAAGGTCCTCATGGCAATCAGAAAACCCTGACCATCTTTTCCTAAAAGATTTTCCTTTGGAATTCGGCAATCCTGAAAAATCAACTCACGGGTAGAGTTAGCACGAATTCCCAACTTGTTTTCTTTTTTTCCAAAAGTAAAACCAGGAGTGCCCTTTTCTACAATAAAAGCGGAAACACCGCGGGCGCCGCGGCTAGGATCGGTTACAGCAAAAACAACATTCACATGAGCTTCACCGCCGTTTGAAATCCAGGTTTTGGTGCCGTTTAAAACATATTCATTGCCGTCGAGGTCGGCGCGCATCTTGATTGCCGAAACATCACTTCCTGAATCAGCTTCAGTCAAACCAAAAGCAGCCAGCCACTCGCCAGCAGCGATTTTGGTCAAATATTTCTGTTTTTGTTCTTCATTACCGAACTGGATAATGGGAATAGTTCCCAGACCACAAGCCGCGTAAGCCAGAGCGATACCGCCACACGCCTTTGAAAGCTCTTCAGTAACAATACACATCTCAAGAACACCACCGCCAAGCCCACCATAGGCTTCAGGAATAAAAACCCCGTAAAGATCGGACTGACCCATCACCTTAACGATGTCCCAGGGAAAAGTCTCGTTTTCATCATATTCCGCGGCAACCGGTTCGATCTTTTCTTTTGCGATCTTGGCCGCTAATTCCTTAATCATCTCTTGCTCTTCAGTTAAAAAGTAATTCACATTTTCCTCCATTATATAGGTATTTCGAAAAGAAGGCATATTAACACCAACCCTCAAAAAAAACCAAAAGCCATTCACATAAATGGCTTAGCACATACTCCCATGATTCTAATTTGAGTTGATTTAGCCACTATAATATGGATATTTTCACAGGATTGTCAAGGCCCCCAAATAAATGCGATTCACTGTAATAAATCCAGGCCGCAAAGCTGAAAAACCCTTAAATAACCGTAGATTTTGCGATGAATTGAGGTAATTTTTTATAGTATTTAGAGTGAAGAAAAGGCGATTTACAAAATCACCGTTTTTATTTATCTATAATATAAGAAATTAAAATTATCATGTGGAAAGCGGGTTTTAGCGCGAAAAAAAGGGAAAGGGAATTGCAAAAATCATGTTACCATAAAGAAAAACCTGTCTTCCTGTTCAAGATTGGAGAGGCTTTTTTGTGAATAAAAAGCTCATTGTCGCATTTATTGTCACATGGCAAACTATTTGATTAAACGGTTTTTAATGTTAGATTTCAACATCACTATTTTTTAAAAAGGAGATTAAAAAATGAAAAAAGGACCTTTAACCTTCATGGTAATGTGTTTATTTTTAACAGGAATACTTTTTCTGTCATGTCAGATTGAGGAACCAGTTTCACTCGCCGATGAAGAAATTCGACTAACAGCAGCATCGACAGCCATTGAAATTGCCAGGAATTTCTTGATATCTGAAAACGCGATGGTCAGCAATGCCGATTGGGCGTCGAGAGCTGAAATTACCAAAGCCTACCCTATGTATCTGGATGGCATTGAAGACCCTTCCTATTACGATTGCAAGGTGACTGTTGATGGTAAAGATGCCGGTTATGTGATTGTGAATGTTAATCAGACAGATATTCCTGTCCTGGAATATTCAACCGAGGGTATAACAACAAGCGAACAATTCTCAAATGAAACAAAAATAAGCATAAGGGAGCTTAAAATCTATCGTTACAATAATTTTGAATACATCGCTGAAAAACGACAAAAATCAACTAAATCGGAAAATCCGGTATTGGCTGAATTGGGTTTTACAAATGGCGGTAATATAAAAACCATTGATAATGAAAATGCCGAAAAGATTAAAACAAGGCGTAATAGGTTTCGAAACAATGTTATGGAAAATAATTGCGCGCCAAAATATACTACTGAAGAATTGAAAAGAATCCACCAACAGAATGCAGATGCAGATAAACTCACCAAAGGAACTACACGCTGGACAAGTGATGAATTAAACAACACCTTTACAAGCGGCTGGCATTTGCCCCAATGGACACAAGCCAAAATAACCATCAATGGCAGTCAGTATTCCGTCGGTTGCTCCCCATTAGCCATTACCATGTGTTATGCCTATTGGAAACAGTTCAAAGGAAAAACACAACTTTTCGGCGGCGCGAATTTGAACAATTACAGCTATTCTTCCCATTCATCCTCAAGTGTTGTATTAAGCGCAGTAAGGGAAATCGCCGGGGATTTGGGAACCACTTATAATAATGGTGCTGGCAGCACAAATATGAGTGTCGCCCGAGAAGATGATATTGACAATTATGGCGATGACAGGGGTTATTCTTTTACCTGCGATGTTGATTATGGCGGAGACTGGGCAAAAGGCCAAAACGCATATTCCCGTATTAAAAATCACGACCAGCCCATTGCGGTAAGCATGAACACTGAAGGCAATGAAGCCTCTAACCATACGGTGGCTATTGAAGGTGTCAAATACAAAGAGTACCAAGCCTTATGGACCTGGTACAACCGTGAGATGTGGCTTCTGATGAATTATGGATGGGGAAATAAGCGCGTTTGGGTTTGCACTTATAACCGTTACAATAATGGAGCGGAAACAGAGACACAGGGCTTTTATCATTTCTGGGATTGATTTTATAGTATTTGTTTAGCGGATGTGCTTTTTGGGCGTTGCCTGTGAGCCAAGGGGTTTATCAGGCCAGGCTATTCAGCCTCTGGTCACAAATCCTTCACATTTGCTGCTCGATGACTTGAATGCTCATTGGCATTCATCATATGTCTGCAGCCTAACTTCGCTATCGCTACGAAGGTTTTCTGCCGGAAATTATCCGGCAGAAAACGCTTTGGCTTGCCATTTTTGAAGAAATTACAAACCATGCCTCCTATCCCTAACGCATTTATATGGCAAATTACGATAAAGCTAAAGAAGCACCGTTTTTTTCGGCCATTCCTTTCGATCTTTTAGAATCTCCTGTCATCAACAACAGAAATTTGGCGGTGATCCCTTTTCAAAGCATGGTGAAGCCAGACCCAATCTTATTTTTCGGCAAAGACAAAAGAAAACCTTTCAATGATTTGTTCCTGTTTCGGAATAGAAGAGGAATGAATATGATTTCAAGTAAGAATATTAGCCTTTATGAGAGCTAATGGCAAAAGTCCTGAAATTAGAGGTTGTCGCGATAGTGAAAACTTATCTGTATCAATTGACTATATATGGGGGTAATAGTGGTTAAGTTGTGCCATATTTATCGCAACAACCTCATGTTTCGAGGTTGTAAAACAACCTTATCAGCAATCAACAAATAGCAATACTTACAAAACGGAAACAAAACCTTTTCCGCAATTTCCATAATTCTTACACAATTCCCGTTTTGAAAGAACCTCATGAATCAAAATTTTCTTAACCAGGATGAATTTATTCTTTGGATATACAGAGAACATCATAATGCAGTCAGGATCTACATACACACGAAAAACCCGGGCAGCCTTTATTGCTCAGGATCTTTTTTATTCAGAGATATTTTATCACATTGTTATCATGGTTTTTATTGTGGTAATAATTGGGGGATCTTATGATTCTTTTAGGAAATCGGACAGGATTTATTTAGGAAGAATTATGATGGTAATTTGGTAAGGGGTATCTTTTGTCCCCCGCCAACTTAAGAGACCTATAAAAACCACATTTACCGGAATAAGGCTTCACATACATGCCAAAGCTAAAACTCGATCCTGAACCGGCTTTCCGCCTCAAAACTCAAAGCCGGAATTTCCATTCGGGAACAGATCAGCTCCTGACCCCTTTGGGCCAAACTTCTTGCGCCGTATTTTTTATCGCCTGCCAATGGATGTCCGAAAGCCAGACACACAGCCCGTATTTGATGGTGCCTTCCTGTCCACAATTCGATTTTGCACAGAGTAAACCTTCCATCGTTCTTCAATGGATGAATCACCGTCGCGCTGATAGATGAAGAATCTTCGTAATATTTTTTAAGCCATTCGGCTTTATCGGGTATTTTTTTATTCACAATAAGCTTGTCTGCCCTGGATTGATTATATTCCTTATCACGGGTAATTTCGGCGGATAAAAACACATCCTGGTCTATAACACCTTCGAGCAAGGCCGTGTATGTTTTTCCAATCTGGCCCAAGCGTATCCATTCATTCACAGCTTTGGCGGTTTCATAATTCCGGGCAAAAAGGACAACTCCGCTTGTATTCTGGTCAAGGCGGTGTACAGGAACCAGAAAATCACGGTTTTCGCCTTTAGCGGCAAGATAGGCCTTTGTTCGTTCCACAAGGGTGTCGCTGTAATCCTTTCCGCCGGCCGCGTGCACCAATACGCCCGCTGCTTTGTCAACAGCAGCCAGATCGCTGGTAAGTTTCAGCATGGTAATTCTGGCATCAACGTTTCGAAAAAGGTCTCTGGCATCCTTTTCTTGCAACACAGGACACCAAATTGTATCATTTTCTTCTATAATATAGTCGGGCTTGCAGTTTTTACCATTCACCTTAACCTTTTTCTTTCTGAAACATTTGAACAGAAAGATTTTGGTTCCGTCGGTTTTTCTAAGAAGATATTTCAATATTTTTTGTCCGGCCTCAGCCGCGGTGATTTTTAGCTCCATAGTGGGAACTATATTAACAGATTTTCTCGATTAATACATCTCCAAATCAAAAAAGATGTTGAAAAAAAATCATGATTACCTATAGGCGGATTCAAACCTTATAAACCGGAAAAAGCCCTGATGTTTTTTTCTCTGATATTGTGAGATAGTCTTACAAGAACAGAATGTCCGATGTGATCAACTTGTCAATCAACATCTTTTTATTTATTGTTAAATAAATCTTGATCGAAATTCTGAAGTAATTACATTTATCCTAAACCTTTTGAAACATCCTGAAGCGGATCTGCAATAATGATCCTTTTGAAATAAATATATTGTATTTGTTTAGCTTAAACAGGAATCACTATTTTTAGCGTTAAGGATTGTAATAATAGCAAGTTATTTTTTCAAAAATGACTTG
>JAFGWI010000181.1 GCA_016937215.1 Spirochaetales bacterium
CAAACACTTTATTAGCGAATCAACACGATTTTAGA
Organism: Spirochaetales bacterium; assembly: GCA_016937215.1. Lineage (GTDB taxonomy): Bacteria > Spirochaetota > Spirochaetia > SZUA-6 > JAFGRV01 > JAFGWI01. The sequence goes on from JAFGWI010000181.1 coordinate 36, forward strand.
CAACTGGGATTCTTCACTTCGCTCCGCTGCGTTCAGAATGACAACGATTAATTCGCTGTAGAAAATATTTTAGCTGATAAAAAATGAGGGGAATGGTTTTTAACAGAATTTACACCCCAGGCTGTGCCCTATTTATCGCAACAGCCTCGTGTTTCGTGGTTGTGAAACAACCTTGTCAGCAAATAGCAGGCAGCTGTAAAATACTAACTTAATATTCCGTAATAAAATAACTTATCCGCAATTTTTTTTCTTGCTAAACCTCAGTTTTACAAAAGCCTCGAATTACAACAGGTTTTTATGGACTTAATTCCCTGGCGCTTACAAGGAAATTTCATTCTGAAATTTCGAAACAAGCTCGTATTTACTGGTCACACCCATTCGTTTATAAATACTGGCAATATGATATTCCACAGTACGCAGGGTAATGTTTAATTCGGAAGCGATTTGCTTATGGAGAAAACCTTCCAGAAGCAATTTTAAAATAACCGGTTTTCGGCCTGTTAAGGCGAATTTTCGGCACACAGCTTCAACATCAATTCTGGAATTGACTTCGCCGCTGGTATCAAGATGATTAAAAACATCCTCAATTTTATTTTTCAAATAATCAAAATGCCGTGATCGCTGACGATTTTTATACAGAATATGAGAATCGATTTTGGCCTTGATTTCAGTTATGGAAAAGGGTTTTTCAACATAATCAAGGGCGCCCAAACTCAGACCCTTAATCCGGGCTTGAGCACCGCTAATGGCTGTTAAAAAAATAAATGGAATATCCCTGAAGCTTTCCATGGCAGAAATCTGGGACAAAAGCTCATAGCCATCCTCGCCATCCATCATGATATCAGCAATTATCAGATCTGGGCGCGGGTTGGTTTTCAAATTAAACAATGCCTCTGATACACTTTGAGCCAAAAATACGTTATAATCCTTTTCCAGGGAAACCTGCATAAAATAAAGCAGCTGAATATTATCATCCACAACCAGCAATGTGGGCCTGTCCTTGGAATATTCACTTTCGCTGAGATCAGGATGAAGACCCATAGCTGATGCGGAAACCATTGTTTTTTGTGATAATTCCGCCTGGCCGGCTATTTCACTGAGATCAAAGCTGATGGTAAAACAAAGACCTCCTTCCTCGTTGCTCGAAACCTGGATTTCCGAGCCCAGGCTGTCCAGTATCTTTTTTACAATGGAAAGACCAACCCCCATGCCCTGCTTGCTGGTTTTTTGGCGGGACATCAAGTAATAGGGCTCAAAAATGTGCTCATAGGTATCTACTGATAAACCAGGGCCATTATCCCGAATTTCCAGAAAAGCCTTATCCTGTTTTTTGTAAATCTTCACATCCACATGGCCCTCTGTTTGGACATACTTCACAGCATTATCCAGCAGATTATTCAGAACACGGTCCAGGGCCCAGGGATCTATCTTGATATAGATTTTTTCATGGATCTTTGTCCTGATCTGAATATACTTTCTTTTGGCCAAGCCGCTGAATAGAGCGCATTTTTTTTGAGTATAGTCAGAAAGATCCACAATTCTGTCATGTTGATAAATTGTCTCGCCGCGCTGCAGCTTTTCAACATCAAGAAAATTCATCATATTGGCCAGTAATAATTCTATATTTTCATTAATAATTGTTAAATTCTGATCAGGAAGATGCTCTTCCATATAAAGGGATAGATAATTCTTGATCAAGGTCAAAGGCGTTTTGGTTTCATGGGCTACATTAATAAAAAACTGAGTTTTTTGCTTATTGGCTTCAATAAGCAACTCATTGGCCTTTTGTGTTTCATCCAGAAGCCTGGCACCCATTATGGCGCTGGAAATCTGGTTTCGCAAATTGCGATGCAGGTTTTCATGATGAGAATCGCTATCGAGCAAAAAATAGCCAAGCTGGCGTTCCTTAAAATAAAGAGCCAGCACAACCCAGTCAACATCTTCAAAGCTGCTCCTGATTTTACCGGGAAGCAAGCTTTTTGTATCAAACAAAATACCCTCGGCAGGTAAATCAATATAATTGTGTTTATTAAAAGCCAATATCACCTTTGATTTATCAGGAAACCCGGCACTGGATTTATCAGGGGAATCATAAAGACATAAACAAAACTTGTTAATTTGGGCTCTGGGCAATAGGCCTTTCAATATCTCCATTAACTCGCTTAATTCAAGGGTGGATGTGAGCGCGCTGCTCATATTAAAAAGCAGATTTTGGTAATTGGCGCTGTTAAAGGTGTTACAAGCCAGTTTGGCCAACAAATGAACCGACCAATGTTCCTGGCTCGCCTCCCCCTCACTTTGATCCTCAGCCATAAGCTGCCATTTATTCTCTTCGCGCAGCCCGATAAGAGCCTCTCTCCATAAAGTCAACATGGGATTAACCGAATGAATAATTTGGTGGTTAAACTGACTGGTAAATTCCAGAGGGCTCCGGGAATCCGCGCTTTGAATATTTTCAGGAACAAAGGCAGGCATAATTACAGAAGAAGAACAATAAGCGCAGCCGCAGGAACCGCTTGCCATGAAAACCGGCTTCACTTTCGTCAGCTCGGGGACAGCCTTACCCTGGATTCGGTCTATCATGTAATTCATGGCCAATTCAGTCATCTGCTTAAAGGGATAACATACCGTACATAAAGGCGGTGATAGGCATTCACAAAAATTAATGTTATCAAAACCGGTAATAGCCACCTCGTCAGGCACGGAAATACCGCGCTTTTGCAATTCAAGCATAGCACCGGCAGCCATATAGTCATTGGCGCAGACTATCACCTGAAAATCCTTGCCAGGTTTTTTGCCGCGCTTATCGAGCAATTCATTAACAGCAAGGCTTCCTGAATAAAACTGAAAATTCCCCTGAATAAGCACTGTCTCATCCAAAGGAACAGAATGACTTTTCAAAGCCTCTTTAAAGGCCTGTAAGCGTTCTATGGAATCAGAATGATGAGATACACCACCAATATAGGCAATGCGCGAAAAACCGTGATTCTCTATCAAATGAGAGACCAAATCAACCATGGCTGAGGTATTATCAAGCACAATGCTTGGAATCCCCTTAAGAGGAATCCCCATATTGATTATAGGTAAATTACTGAATTTCAAAAATCGCTGACGAAATTCTTCTACAGGTACAAAAGAGACAAGAATATTACTCAAAACAATCAAACCATCGATTATTTCCGGATTCGCGAGATCATAGAGAATATTTGATTGCTCGTCCGAACCAAAGGGAGACCTTAATGCCTCAGCGGAAAAATAGACAAGCCTGTGGCCTTGTTGCCGAGCAAAAAGTTTTGCCGCCCGTAAGATATTGATTGGATTCTCAAAAAATAGATTTGTTCCCAAAAGCCCAATCCGGTATTTCCCATCGCAGGCTGATTGTGTCTCTGATTGACGATCCTTCATTCTCCATTTTCCATTATTCAAGTCATTAAGAAGCTGTGGGGTCGTAAAGACTCCATGATTATATTAACATTTTTAGTTATTCTATAAAAGATCAAATCAGGGCCTTTTCCGGCAAAGTGCGAAAAACCACTAGTCATTAGCAAAACGCCTACAATCCCTACTTCAAAACACCCAACGCTGGGCCGGGTTTTCCAGGGCATCATTATTACTGCGGAATTATCTTTCAATCAGTTGAAAAGGCGAAGGATTTGAATAAATCAAGTTAATAGTATTTTTGGGTGTTGGGTGTTGGGTGTTGGGTGTTGGGGCTGTCCAAAAAGTCGCTTTTTTATATTTATACTTCATCTATAATATGTTTTTAGGATTTTTAGAAAAAAGACACTATATTCTAGATTCTTTTAACTTTTTGAACAGCCCCAGAGCTATCGGGCACTCCGGCTGTTGCGTCCGAAGGTTTTTGACGCAAGTCATAAACAGGAGGTACATATTCCTCATCCATAGTGCCTGGCTGAAAATAATCCAGTCAAAAACCTTCTCACTTTTTCTGAACCAAGGCATCCATCCAGGCGTGCATGAGAACCCCGAAGGCCACTGACACATTCAGCGAGCGCTTGGCCCCCAGCATGGGTATGGATATACGGCCCTGGCCTTTATCAGCCAGGGCCAGGGCCTCGGGGCTCAAACCAAGCTCCTCGGAACCAACCAGGACCAGGCCTTTTTCAGGAAAGCAGAAATCATTCAAGCTCTGTCCCCCGGTTTCCAGGGCAAAAATAGCGGTTTCTCCTGCCAATTCCTCCAGAGCCGCCCTTTTCCAGTGGATAAGCGACTCACAGCCTCGCGCTGTCCGCTTGGCACGCGGATGGTCAGGAGAAGGTGTCATGGGCGAAAGGAAAATGGTCTCCACACCAAAACAATGGGCTGTTCGAAAAATGGAGCCTACATTAAAGGGCGAGCGGATATCTTCAAGAAACACAGCCATGGGAAGCTGCTTTACCTGGCCTTGATCCAGTTCCCCGGTTTCGGGGAGAACAAGGTCCCACTCGGCGGTTTGAATATCCAGATAATTCATGAGAAAATGACGCCATTGGTTAAGATAACGGAGCTGGCTCTCGCTCTGACCCGAATCAAAGCTGGGTGCTTTTTCCGGAAGATTCCCTACTTGCCGTTCTAAAAATAAATCCAGCACTGCATGAACCAATTCATCCAATGGCTGAAAATCAACAAAACAGCCATGGTGAAAATCCATTTCCGCCTTTTGTATCATATTCACCAGCTTGCGCATTCGGGTTTTTGGCGGAAGGCTTTGAAATTTCTTTAATGTCATCATGGTTTTACTAATAGGCTGCCTTGCAAATTTCATATATTTCAGGAACAGAGACGCTTCGAGGCAGGGTTCCCAAATCACTGAAATAATAAACAATGTCGCAAACCTCGTTTAAGCGGTCCAGGGGAATATCAAAATCCTTGAGCCTGGCGGGAATATCAATCTCGCCTATCCAGCGGCGCACAAAATGAATGGTTTTCTCGGCTTTCTGGATAGTATCATCATCTTCATGGGCCTCACCCAGAAAAACAGCGCATTGGGCGATTTTTTCAAGAGAGGTTTCCATATGGAATTCCAGAATATGGGGCAACAAAATCGCGGCCACCCAGGATTTTGGCACCAGAAACAATCCATGAATAGCCAAGGCCAAAGCTGAAGCCAAGCCGAAACTGGAAGAAGCCAGACCCATGGCAGAAAGAAGACCCGTTTGAGGCACCAAAACCCGTTTCTCCGGACCATTGGGTTCATGCTTGATATCAGGAAAAGCACGTGAAAGAAGCATCATGGCCTGAGAAAAATAAAGCTCCGACATATAATTGTTTTTTAAGGACAAATAACCTTCGATGCAATGAAGCAAGGTTTCCAACATAAGCGTAAAACAGTATTTAACAGGCAGAGACAGACACAACTGAGGGTCAAAAATCACCTGGCGGGTCAAGTTTTTCTGACTTTCCACCAAAATCGACCGCCGGTTTCGGGCATCAACAGCCAAAAAACGGTTTTGAAACAAAAAGGGATTCCTGCCAGTACTGGGTATCTCGATCAGCGGTGTTGGCAGACCCATTTTACCCCTTTGTGACAAAAAGTCATCGACCTCACAGGAGGATTGAACCGCCATTGCCACACCCTTGGCAATGGACAGGGCATTTATGCCACCCATACCAATCACCACCTGGGAACGTGAAGCCCGGGCCAGTTTCAAAGCATTTTCCATGCACAAAGTGGTCGCGTGAGGCACCACCTCGTCATAGACAAGCGCCGTCATTCCCTTGCTTTCAAGCGAACTCTGGACCTGCTCTATCACACCGTTTTCATATAAAATGGATTCTGTTACCAGAATCACCCGTTGGCCCCACTCTGAAGCTTTGGCACCCACCTGGCCTAGTGTATTATTTCCAAAATCGATTTGCGGCGACAAATTAAAGGTAAAATCCGGCATCAGACCCCCTGAGAATTTTAAGACAATTATACATTAGATTATTTATATTGCCTATGGATAAAAAAAGGCAACTATGGAAGCGTCCGCGATATCACACAAATAAAAAATAAAAAATAAAAAGGCGGAATTGAAACCCTTCATCTCCGCCTTGATTGAATCATTATAAATCGATCCTGTCAGTGTTAACCGAAGCAGTCTCTGGTTCATTAAATTTCGAAATACTTCATCACTTTGTCGGCAACCGATTCCAGAACCGTCTGATTGATATAATTGGGGTCTTCCAGTTTTTTCTTCACTTCCTCGACCCTGTCTTTGCGGACCGAAGGCGCGGCTTTGGCAGCCTCGGTAGCATTATAAATTTCTGCCTTGTTTTTCGCCTCATCAGAAACATTGATGGCATCGGATTTCTCCGTTTTATCTGACTTGTAAGTCTTACCGCTTTTATTGAGTTTCTGAATTGGATCTGGCGAATTAATTCTCTCTATTGTCATGGCAGAAACCTTCCTTTCATCATAATTATCGTCCATCTGTGATAAATACTTTAATAAATATTAACATTTTTACGATTTTTTTTTAAAAAAACCCGTTTTTTTAAGGAATGATGATTATTCTTCATTTCCCTGTGTTTATAAATTCGGAATATTGGCCTATAAGATCAACCATTAAATTCGAATTCATCAGGAATTTTCCAAAAAAAAATCACTCCCCAAATTCAGTCCACGCCATGCTGTAATTTCAGTATACGATTAAAAACAGTGAAAGTAAAGCTGTTTATTATGTCCTCGAAGCTTATCATTCATAGTTTTTTTGGGGTATTACCTGGTGAACCGCTTGGTTCACCAGGTGGGGCTTCAGGATGCAGGGCCGAGCAGCAACGCATTGCGTTGTGACCAGGCCAGGGGCTGCGCTGACGCTCCGAAACCCTTAGCCTGCCATTTAGACAGGCTAAGGGTTTCAGGGTAGTGTTTTTGAAAAAACAATACCCTGCCCCTCCAATCCCTAACACGATTAAAACATGCTGCATTTTCTCACTTGCCCAAAAACCGGAGTTGTGACAAGCTGGTTCTATGGTCCCCATCATCATAGCCGCTGTTTTACTGATTTTGCTCATCTGGGCTGCCGGTACCTTTGGTAAATCACAGCAAAGCCCCCGCGCCTTTCCGGCAAAAGAACCCGGGGCACCAGGATTCAAGCAATGCCCCAAGTGCCTGAAAACGCTCAAACCCGGCGAAAGAGTCAGAACACTGGCCTTTCCCGGACAAAAAGAAAGGCTGGTTCATCTTTTCGGCTGCCCCGACTGCCAAAAAGGCAAAACCAGAGCCAGCTGTCCGCTATGCCATAAAAAGCTCAAGGCGCCGGACTATCTCATCGGTAAGCTTTGGGAGGAAGATGATAAAAACCGGGTTCATGTGATCGGCTGTAACCGCTGCCACTCAGGAAAGAGCTAAATCATTCCTTTTTGTTCAGCCAAAGGAATGTGCTGATTCAAGGCGTTAGGGATAGGAGGTATGGCAAGGCATTTTTTCAAAAATGCCTTGCCAAAGCGTTTCAGGCCGGATATTTTCCGGCCTGAAACCTTCGCAGGCGAAAGCCGAAGTACCGGATAGCCCGGCCTGAAAGCCCAGGAAGAGCAATTCCTGATAAAAACCATTTTTCGCGCCAAAACTGAAAGCCATGGTCTTAAAAAGTTTTAATGAAGTTTCATATTTGGAATTGCCATTCCCGGGCTTGGCAGGCAACGCCAAAAAACTTTTGCCAATCAAAAATAAATATTCTTGACGAATTACAATAATGGAAGATATCATCAAAAAAAGGAGAGAGCTATGAAAAATAAAAAGGGGTTATATCTGGTCCGATTGTTTTTGGTATTAGGATCAATCTATTTTCTTTCAGCTTGCGGCGCAAACCAGGCTGGCAGAAATGAATTGTCTCTGTTCACAGGGATTGATGAAATATCCTACAAGGATTGGGAAATCGGCAGCTCCGGCGGAAACCTGAATGTGGCCATTGAAGCAGAGCCCAAAACCTTCAATGTCGTTGTTTCAGCCGAATCTTCCACCTCGGATATCGTCAACCGCCTGTTTGATTATGTTGCGGAGAGGGATATTCTGACGCTTCAATGGGAAGGAAGGCTGGTTTCCGGCTGGGAAATATCCGAGGACCAGAAGAGCGCGACCTTTACCATGAGGCCCAACCTGAAATGGTCCGACGGCCAGGACTTGACAGCCGAAGACATTGTTTTTTCCGTAAACAATGTTTATTTGGTTAAGGGCGTGGAGGGTTCACACCGCCATGTTTTCATGGTGGGAAACGAAGCGGCCCGTTTTGAATTGATAGACAAGGACCACTTCAAAATTACCACACCCCTGGTGTACGCGGACATTATTTCTCTGGCCCATTTCCAGCCTGTTCCAAAACATATTTTTCAACCGTTAATTGAAAGCAAAGGAATTGAAGCGGTGAATTCCTTTTGGGGCATAGACAGCAACCCCCAGGACATTGTCGGCTGCGGGCCTTTTGTTATAGATGAATACAAGCCCGGTCAAAGGCTTATTTTAAAAAGGAACAGCAATTATTGGCGAAAGGATGCCAAAGGTAATTCCCTCCCCTATCTCGACACAATCAGTTTGGTCATCGTTGAGGACAGAAACACTTCATTTTTAAAGCTGCAAGCCGGCGAAGTTGACACTATCGAAAAAATCAGAGGCGAAGATGTTGCCACTCTTCTTGACAACAAGGACAAAATCGGCGTGAAGGTTTATAATTCCGGTCCTGAATCGGCTACCAATTTTCTAACGATTAATCAGAACATCAATACCCTGGAAGAACCCAAAAAAAGCTGGTTCAACAATAAATTATTCCGACAAGCCATGGCCCATTTAATCGACAGACAGACAATAATCGATAATGTTTATTTCGGTTTTGCCTATCCGCAATACTCCCTTGTGCCGCCCTATTCACCCTTATTCTGGAAAGACGTTGAAACAGTTGCTCCGAAATTTGATCCTGAGGCAGCCAAGGCCATTTTAGACAGCCTTGAAATGAAAGACAGAAACAACGACGGTATTCGCGAAGACAAAGAGGGAAACCCGGTTTCATTTGTGCTGCAAACCAACAGCGACAACACCATTCGGGTAAAAATCGGAGACATCATCTCTCAGGAGATGAAAAAAGCCGGCCTCGATGTCACCTTTAAACCAGGTGATTTTAATACCCTTGTGACCGCTCTGGTGGGCACCTTTCAATGGGACATGATCATCATCGGTTTTACCGGTTCTCTTCAGCCATTTATTGAAGGCGGCAATTCCCTGCCCTCCCGGGGGAATCTTCACATGACTCATCCCAATCAGGAATCTCCCATTCGCGACTGGGAAAAGCGCGTTGACCAACTCTATACTCAAAACACAACAACAACGAATTTTGAAATACGGAAAAAGACGGGCGATGAAATTCAGAAAATCTGGGTGGAGGAATGCCCCTGGATTTACACCGTAAACGAGGCCGCCATTTTCGCCTTCTCAAAACGTGTGGGAAACACAAAGCCCCGGAACATAGAGCCCTATGATTCCTGGAAGGGCATTTGCGAATTCCTTTATATAAAGAAATAATTCAAATATAACAGCGCCTTTGAACAGAGGGCGCTGTTTTTTTATTATGAAAAGAAGGCGGCAAAATTTAATTTATTATTTTAGCTTTGTTCTCGATTTATCGGCTTTCATGTGTTTAATGATGCTCAAGTGGAGCTGGCTTCCTGCCATATTAGTAGTCCAATTCTTTTGCTGGCTTATCCGACTTTATTGGTTGAATAAATCACTCCAGGCTTTTATCCTGGTCAGATTGCTGCACATGATCCCCATCATGCTGGCTGTTGTGGCTATCGGCTTCATGCTTATCCAGCTCGCGCCAGGCGATGTCCTGGACCAGTTGAGGCTGAATCCTGATATCAGCCCCAAAACCTTAAAGGAATTTGAAGAATCCTTTGGCCTGAATCAACCATGGTTTGTGCAATTCGTGAAGTATATCACCAATGCCATTAAAGGTGATTTTGGTTATTCCCAATCCATGAAAGCGCCGGTTTTTGAAATTGTCTCTCAGCGGGCTGGCAACACCTTGCTTTTGGCCCTGGCTTCGATGGTGCTGGCCTGGGGTTTTTCCATTCCCGCCGGCATTGTGTCGGCAACACATCAATATAAATGGCAGGACCAGGTGATCAGTTTTTTGTCCTTTACCGGCCTGGCCATTCCCAATTTTTTCCTGGCCTTTCTCCTTATCTACCTGATCACTCAAACCGGCCTATGGCTGCCCATAGGCGGTATGCAGAGCCCCCATTTTTCTTCCATGAGCTTGCCGGAAAAAATCCTCGACACAGCCGCCCACCTGGCTGTCCCGGCCTTTGTTTTAGCCACAGCTTCCATGGCCCAGCTCACACGCCTCATGCGCGCGAACATGATCGAAATCATGGGCCGTCAATACATTATCACTGCCCGGGCCAAGGGGCTTCCCAATCATTTGATTATCAACAAGCACGCCCTGAAAAATGCCATTAATCCCATGATCACCATCTTCGGCGTGCAGTTGGGTGAATTGCTTTCAGGGGCCGCCTTAACCGAGCAAATTTTGTCCTGGCCGGGCTTAGGCAAACTGGTGTTATCTGCCACTCTTTCTCAGGACCTTTATCTTGTCGCGGGAAGCCTGGTTTACACTGTGGCCTTGATTGTCATGGGTAATCTGATTGCCGACATCCTGCTGGCCATCACTGATCCGCGGGTAAGGATTGCTTTGTAATGGGTTTAAAAGATTTTTTTGCCAAAATTATCAAGCCCAGCCTCGGGTATAAGCCTCAAAAAACAGACAATTCACCCGGTAAAATTCATCTTCAACAGTTCAAAAAACACCGCCTTGGAATGATCGGTTTTTTCATCCTGGCTTTTTTCTTTTTTTGCTCTCTATTTGCCGACTTATTATCGCCCTATTCCATGACCTGGACAGACAAAAAAAAGTCATTTCATCCGCCTTCAGAGGTTCATCTTTTTTATACCGATGAAAAGAATCACACTTTTCTTCGGCCATTTTGTTATGAAATGAAAATCGTCAATGTTGCCTATAAAAGATATTCAATTATTCCTGAGCATAGCCTCAGGGTTGTTTCACTCGAAAAACATCCCAAAATCGATGAACTACGCATTATCGCTGTTGATGAAAATCCTGAAGAAAGAAAACAAAACATTATTTCAAAACTGGTCCAATATTACAAACTGGTGGCATCACATAGTGAAACAAAAAGCATTCAGGAAAAACTGGATAACCTAGTCAATAACCCCCAAAGGGATATTGTCCAAAAACACATACTTCATTTTGATGGCCCGGATGAAAAGGAGTTGACCAAAGAAATCCTCCTGATCAAAGGGAACAAGAATTTTCTCGGCTTTTTTAACCAGGGAATTCCGTATCACTTCCTGGGGCTCTTTGTTTCCAATATCCATTTTTTCGGTTCAACAAGCGGAGGTTATTATCCTTTAGGCGGTGACCAGCTGGGCCGGGATGTTCTCTCGCGCCTTCTTCACGGAAGCCGTATCTCGCTATCAGTCGGGCTGATTGGTATTCTTATTTCCTTTACCATTGGTCTTTTAATCGGCGGTATTTCAGGTTATTTTGGAGGGTTTGTTGATATTATTTTAATGCGTGTGTGCGAAATCATTTTATCATTCCCTTCTCTGATTTTACTCTATGCCCTGCGGGCTAGCTTTCCGCCCAATTTGAATTCCATCGAAGTGTATTTCCTGATTATCGTGATCATGTCGCTAATCAACTGGGCCGCTCTGGCCAGGATTATTCGGGGAATGGTGTTGTCACTGAAAAACGAAGAATATGTTTTAAACGCCAGGGTCATGGGCTTATCACACTTCAGAATCATCACAAGGCATATACTGCGAAATATTTTCTCATTTATTATTGTGCAGGCAACCATATCCATTCCGGGTTATATCATCGGCGAGTCCTCATTGAGCCTTCTGGGACTGGGAATAAACGACCCCCAATCCAGTTGGGGGCTAATGCTTTCGGTCGGACGAAATACCCGCTACATAAAAGACTTTCCCTGGCTGCTTATCCCGGGCGTGCTTATTTTCCTGACCATTATGGCCTGGAATTTTCTGGGTGACGGTTTACGGGACACCCTGGACCCTCACGGAAAAAAGAGGCCATTAAAGTGAAAAAAATACTGGAAATAAAAAACCTGACGACTCAGTTTGAAATGGAAGATTATCTGATAAAGGCTGTGGATGAGGTTGATCTGACACTTCACAGCGAAGAAACACTGGGCATCGCAGGTGAATCGGGTTGCGGCAAATCAGTGCTTTCCTTAAGCATCATGGGGCTGCTCCCCATGCCGCCGGGAAAAATCACCCAGGGTGAAATACTATATCAGGGGGAAAATCTACTCACCTACAAGCCGGAAAGAATGCGAACCATAGGCGGCAAGGAAATCGCCATGATTTTTCAGGAACCCATGACCAGCCTGAACCCCTTGCTGAAAACAGGTGAGCAAATAGCCGAGGCCCTGATACAGCACAAAGACATGGATAAACACCAAGCCTGGGAAAAAACCATCGAACTCCTTGACTCGGCCGGAATTCCAGGGGCCAGGGAACGCGCGCAGGAATACCCCTTTCAGTTTAGCGGCGGTATGCGTCAAAGAGTCATGATTGCCATGGCCATTGCCTGCGACCCCCGAGTGCTCATAGCCGATGAACCGACCACAGCCCTGGATGTGACAATTCAATCACAAATATTAAGGCTCCTTGATTCTTTAAAGCAGAAAATAAACAGCTCCCTGCTTTTCATCACCCACGATATGGCGGTCATGGCTGGGTTTGCTGATAGAATCATCGTGCTTTATGCCGGGAAGGTCATGGAAAACGCTTCGGTGACTGATTTGTTCAAAAATCCCCTTCATCCCTACACTCAAGGTCTGCTTAAATGCATCCCTTTGCTTGGAGAAAACAAATATAACGATAGGGGAAAAATCCGTTATCTTCATTCCATTAAAGGAAACCTGCCCGACCCTCGCCATTTTCCCAAGGGCTGCCCTTTTGAACCTCGCTGCCCCTTTGCCATGGGCCGATGCCAAGAAGCTGTTCCTCCGCTATTACTGGTAGAAAAGGCCCATGAAGTAAGGTGTTATCTTCATGAATAAAGCCATGATTCTGGAAATTAAGGATTTGCTCAAATCTTTTAACATTAGTGCCGGAAGCTTTACCCTAGGCAAAGGCTTATTCCAAGCGGTCAATCAAGTGAGCTTGAACATTTGTAATGGAGAAACTATGGGATTGATTGGCGAATCGGGCTGCGGCAAAACCACTTTAAGCCGTCTGATATTAAGGCTATATGATGCTGATGCCGGTAAAATCCTCTATTATCCACCACAGGAAAGATTGGCATCATTAAAAAGGCAACTTGATAATAAAAAGTTGATAACAGAGAATAATGCCATCGACATTTCGAGAGCCGACCATCATAGCTTGAAAATAATGGGCAAAGAAATGCAAATCATTTTTCAGGACCCCTGGGCTTCATTAAATCCTACACTCAGAATCAAAGACATTATTACCGAAGGGGCCCTTGTTCATAACATCATCAGCAAAAAAGAACAGCATCAATATGCCCGCGACTTATTAACCCAGGTGGGCCTTGACACAGGTGATCTTGATAAATATCCCCATGAATTCTCAGGAGGACAACGGCAGCGAATCGGTATTGCCAGGGCTTTGTCGGTTAATCCTGCCTTTATTATTTGCGACGAACCTGTGTCAGCTTTAGATGTATCGGTACAAGCACAAATTCTGAATCTCTTGCTTGAATTGCAGCAGAAACGCGGCCTTGCCTACTTATTCATCTCCCATGATTTGAATGTGGTGCAATATATATCGGACCGTATCGCCGTCATGTATCTGGGTCGTATTGTCGAACAAGGCTCAGCCGAAGAAATCATCAAAAACCCCAAACATCCTTATACCCTGTCTTTGCTTTCGGCCATTCCAGGAGTGGATGAAAGAATGCTGAAAACAAAATTGATACCCCGGGGCGATGTTCCCAATCAACTCGACCCGCCCGAAGGCTGTGCTTTTCATCCCCGCTGCCCCAAAGCTGATACAAAATGTAAAAAAATTGTTCCTGAATTAGTAAATACAGGCGCTGAGCATCTTGCAGCCTGTTTTCATCCCTTTTAAAAAGCCATTTGATTCAGCATCAGCAAAGACATGATAGATTCCCGTTCATTATCGGACAATCATCAGACTGAAGGGTATTGAAAAAATCCATGATACCTTTATCAGCCGGGAAAGGGTCCAAGGCCCAATTTCAAACTAGCATATAATAATTTTTGAGAAAAAAGGAACTTTATTGCATTTTTTTTAATTTTTTTTTACTATTGCCGTGATAATTTTTGCTTATGGACTATTTATATATAATAAGGATTCAAATTAGTTATAAATGGATAACAAAAAAAGGGAGGACATCATGTCTAAAGAACCAATTAAAAAATTATTATTGCCGATTCTGGTCGGCTTATTCTTGTTAAGTATTATTCCATGCTGGGGTTCAGGCAATCATGAACCTTTAAACTCATACAGTGATTTATACGATGCCACTGGTAACTGTAAACCATTACCTTTTGAAGAAATTGAATTTTACAAACCAGGCATTTTTATCGAATTGGCCCATGAACCAGGTATACTTGGAAATGAAAAAGAACAGGACCTTATCGAGTATCTGCAACGCGAATTGGAATACTTTTTTTCCAGTTTCAATTATGTAAAGGCTCTGTATCCTGTTTTAAGAACTGCTTTGGACTGGAGAAAATGGGACATCACCGAAGATGAACAAAAAATTCTAAACGAGCTCAACGGGAGACTGATGACCAAAGTTAAATATGGTTTATATGAACTGGATAAATACAAATACTCGCTCTTCAAAGGCTTAAAAATCGAGTCAAAAGAGATTTTCACCTTTGAAGATGAAAAATCAAACCGCTCTTATATGCATCTCTCTTTATTACAAAATGATATACCGGACCAAAATTTCTTATTATTACTGCTTTCTTCTGCTTTTACTCTAAGGAATTCAATCGAACCTGTTGATTATATTCTGAATAGAATGTTTCAAATAAAGGGCCTTTCTCTTAACTGGTCCATGACAGCGCAGCAATGGGTTTTTACCGGAGGCCCCGGCGGCTTACCCTCACCTGCAGATTTAACAGAACTGAGCAGTTTTAAAAATCCTCTGGAAAGCGATAAAAAACCACAAACTCTCAGTGAGTTTAACTCTATTGTTGACAGCATAAAGAAGCCAGGCCAAAGCGCGGTGGATGTGTATGTGGTTGACACCATTCCAGACCGTTTTAAACTTCGAATGGCTGATATGTCATATTATTCAGTGAATCCACTTTACCAGAAAATGAGGGATGCTTTGGGAATCCAGTTTTTCATGAAACAATACAATGGCGGTGATGCTGGTTTTGATTCCATTCCCAATGAAAAATTCTGTAATGCCGATTTATCTGATCACGGCATTTTTATTTCCGGAATCGTTAACCAGGTTAATCCAGTAGCCAATATTCATTTGCTGGAAGTGTTGAATAAATACGGAAGCGGCTCTCTTTCATCAATGTTATGGGGCTTTGAAAACATTCTTCAGGAAAGATTAAAAACCAGAATGCCTTTTCTGGTCAATTGCAGCTTAACCACTAAAATCATACCTTATACTCTAAATTACAATTACCGAGTCAAATTAATAGAGAAATTCACCGATAGAAACTGGTTTCTTACGCTTTTCTACAGCTTAAGCGAAAATGATATTTTGTTCTCAAGCATGGAATATTTATTCCAAAGAGTCGCTGAAAAGGGCGGTTTGATCACTGCAGCAGCCGGAAATGACAGCACAAAAAGCAATCACTATCCTGCCGGATACCCTGCTTCGCTCGGCCAAAGCCATGAGGCCATTCTCGCTGTTGGCGCTTCCGATGACAAGGGGCTCATCGCTTCCTATTCCAATTCACCGGGCAGTAAAGGCATATTAGCCTATGGCGGGGAATATGGCAGCGATCATATTACTATAACCGGAAACACCAGCCTTTATTTAAGCTCATCCTATCCTTCAACATCTGAGTCAAACAAATTAGGTTTGGCCAAATGGGCGGGAAGTTCTTTTTCAACCGGGGTAGTGACAGGTGTTCTTTCCGCGATTATGAGCCAAAGCAGCTATATGACACCGGTGAATGCCAAAAACATTCTACTAAGCTCATGCGATTTAACTTCACAAAACATGTTGAACCTTCCGATTAAATAAGGAAGAGGCGATATTTGTGAAAATAAAAGCCCCCCTGATCCCTTCAGGAACAGGGGGGCTTTTTTAAACACTAAATAAGTTTATCAATAAACACTTCAAAGCATTGGATACAAAATATTTGTTTAGCAAACTCATTTTTCAGCTTTTATCGCGTTAGGGATTGCAGCGAAAACCCCGCAGCAGACCGCTGTTTTTAATCATTCGCCCCACATTCCGCTGTCCCGAATTCTTTGGACAATCACAGGGGTGAATACAGGTTCTGCGAGGAGTTGAAGCGAAAAGCCCGACCCCATGAAGCCAGGCACGGTTTGTATCATTTGTACTGAAATGAAACAAACCGCTCATAAAAAAGCGGAATGGGGAAACGCCCAGATAAGCCATTGCCAAACATATACGATATAAATTAATACAAAAAAACCTTGCAACTTTCATTTAAAAAGGTAAATCATCTTTAACCAGACAATTTCGACCCTTTTCTTTCGCTCTATACAAATTATTATCCGCTTTTTTCACAATTTCCTCAAAAGAAACATCGCGCCGAGGCACCATAGTAGTAATACCCATACTCATGGTAACATAGGGAAGGATATCAGAGGCTTCATGGGGAATTTTAATTTCATGGAGTTTCTTGATAATCGATTGTCCTGTGTGCTCCGCCCCCGGCATGCCTGTTTCGGGTAGAACCAGTATGAACTCTTCGCCCCCGTAACGCGCGGCTATATCCATGGGTCGCTTAATGGATTGACGCAAGACACTTGCCACTCGAACCAGGCATTGATCGCCCATCTGATGACCGTATGTATCGTTATATTTTTTAAAAAAATCAATATCAGCCAGTATAACAGAAAGAGCTTTCTGAGACCTTACGCTGCGAAACCATTCTTTTTCCAGAAACTCATAAAGATACCTACGGTTAAAAAGATTGGTTAACTGGTCATGAATAGCCATGGAAAAAAGAAGATCCCTCTGGCGTTTCAAAAGCAAATGATTTCGGATACGAACTTTTGCGATCTCCGGCCTAAAAGGTTTGGAAATATAATCTACGGCTCCCGACTCAAAACCCTTCTGCTCATCCTCATCGGCGCCAAGGGATGTAATAAAAATAATAGGAATATCCTTGAGTTCCGAATTCTTCTTAAATTCGCCAATAACCTCAAAGCCGTCCATATCAGGCATCACCACATCAAGCAAAACAATATCTGGTAGATTCAATTCAGCGATCTCTAATCCCTTTCGGCCATTAGTGGCAAAATACACTTCATATTCATCTTCCAGTATTGAATTCAAAAGTTGAATATTCAATTTCGAGTCATCAATTATCAAAACCTTTTCTTTTTTCAACACCCTTACAACTACCTTTATCGAGGATTAAACTTCCCCAAAATTTCGGAAAAGCCATCTTCTGCTTTGGGAAAATCCAAATCTTCAATATCCTCCCTTATTTGTTCAAGCAATTTGTGATCAATAAACTTAAAATTATTTTCAAGACGCGCGAGCAATAACCTTGCTGTTTTAACCGCGGTGAAATCATTTACACGAAGTTTTTTTTGCAGAGCAATTATTTCACTTTTCATATCCTGGGGCTTGGGTTCTGTTTCATAACCAAAATATTCCATAACAGCCATCTTTTTTTCAAAAATATCCACTATTTTCTGCAATTCCGGTACAAGATCGGAAAGCTGCAAAGAAATGGAAAAAACATTAATATGTACACCTTCATCCTGAGCATTCATTTTTTTATAGATCTGCTTCAGATAATCATAGAACTCGAAAGCCCCCACATTATAAGCTGAAGGAATAAGGGTATGAACGATTTTTCGTACTTTGTCGATTTCCATTTCCCTGAAATAATCCTTTTCGGTCATGGGTGAATATTGTTTAATAAAAAGCTTAATCAAGCGTATATAAAGACTATAATCATGATTAATTTTTTCCAACACCTTATCCACGACAACCATTCTCATGGAACCAAGCTCCTTAGAAAGATTATCGCGATTACCCTCTTCGATAAGGGAATTGCCTGGTTTCAAATCTTGTTTCAAATTTAATGCTTCTTTTATCTTATCCAATAACAAAGGGAGGCTGATGGGTTTGCTTACATGCCCATTCATTCCGGCTTCGATAGATTTCGCGATTTCTGTTTCAAAGGCCAATGCTGTTAAGGCGATTATGGGAGTAGCTTTTTTATTCTCCGACTTTTCTATTTTTCTAATTTCTTTTACAGCCGAATAACCATCTAGACCCGGCATTTGAATATCCATGAGAACCAAATCATATGATGATTCCTTATACTTTTGAATCGCGTCATAACCATCCAAAGCTTCAGTAACTTGAACACCAAAGGGTTCCAGAATTTTATGCAAAATCACTCGGTTAAGTTCATCATCTTCGACGAGCAAAAACTTATAGCCATTTAAAAAAGGTGAATGGTCAGCTGTATTCGATTGAAGAGTCTCAATCCCTTCTTTATCCCAAAACTCAGGTTTCGCGATCATCAATGGTAATTTCACAATAAAAACCGATCCTCCTTCGGGATTATCGTCAATCACGATTTCTCCGCTCATTACTTCAATAAAACTTTTACAAATAGAAAGCCCTATTCCTGTACCTCCATATTTTCGAGTTGTTGAAGAGTCCACCTGGGTAAAACGCTCAAAAATAACCGACTTTTTTTCATTACTAATACCAATTCCAGTATCGATTATTTTTATGATAATTTCCTGAAAATCCGGTGTTTTTTTTCCGGCTTCAATATAAATTCGAATACCACCTGTGTGAGTAAATTTAACCGCGTTTGAAAGAAGATTCATCAAAACCTGCTTAAGACGATGGGGATCGCCTATAAAATGGTCCTCCACTGAAGGATCCTTTTTGTAAATCAAATAAATACTTTTTGAAAAACACAAATCTTCGATTATGTCGGTAATTTCTTTCATCATTTTATTAAGTTTAAAAGGAATACTTTCCAGCACCAATTTGCCGCTTTCTATTCTCGACAAATCCAGAACATCGTTTATAAGAAGCATCAGTAAATGGCTGCTATCTTTTAATCTCTGAACATAGGATAACTGCTCCTGGTTTAATTCTGTGGCTTCCAAAAAACCAAGCATATACACAATATGATTCATGGGTGTCCGAATCTCATGGCTAATATTTGATAAAAAGTAGCTTTTTGCCCTGTTAGCCTCTTCTGCTTGCTCTTTGGCCAACTTTAAATCAAATTCATATTCTTTGCGGGAATTGATGTTCTGGGTTACCCCAATATAATGGGAAACCCTGTTTTCCTGATCAAAAATCGGGGAAATATTAAGAAGATTCCAAAAGGACTCACCGTTTTTCTTGTAATTCAGAATTTCAACGGTTATGGCTTCTTTGTCTTTTAATGCTTTGGATATGGCCAGGATTGTTTCTGGGTTTGTATCTTTACCGTGAAGAATACGCAAGTTGTTTCCGATTAACTCTTCAAGAGCATATCCAGTTATCTTCTCATAGGACTTGTTAATAAAAATAACAGAACAATCATTTTCAATGGAATCAGTGATTACAATCCCTTCCTCGGTGGATTGAATGGCCCTTTCCTGAAGCCTTAAAAGCTGCTCAAGCTTTTTCCTCTCCTCATTTTCCTTCACCAACTCTTCATTAGCGCTGATTAATTCCTGGGTCCTTTCCTTAACACGTATTTCCAGAATATCTTTGCTTTCGCGAAGAATATGCATGGTAACCTTTAAACTGGAACTGGTTTTTTTGAAATTTTCAATCAGCTCCGCGACTTCAATCATTCCGGTTTCCGGCCATGAAATAGTCTGATTGTCCTGAATCTCTTCGGTCAAATTCACCGTCACTTGCTGTAACACCATAATCGGCCGCAGTAATTTTTTGGAAACAAATAAAGCGATAACAATAGATAAAATAATCAATCCCAGCATTATTGAAAAACCGATAATATAAAAGCCAGTCAAACGAAAAATGTAAGCACCAGCCGGTTTTTCAACAATCAGCGACCAGCTCCCCCTATAACCAACAGGAATCATCCGGAAATAAATGGAATTATTCCATTTTTCCATGGAAGACAATTTTTCATATCCCCTTTGATAACCATGAAAAATATTATCATTCATCTCATTCAAAAGCCAATAATTTCTCGGAATGTAATGAGAGAGATTTTCCTGATCCAAGGTAGAAGCGATGATATTCTTTTTTTTATCAACAAGTATTCTATCGATCGTAGTGGAATTATGTAGGCGCTTAAGAAGCGTATTCAGATAATCAAGTTTTAATAATCCAAACACAAACCCCCTGAATTCATCATTATTAATAATTGGAGCGCATATAGGCACCATGGGTTCGGAACCCCCGCCTTTTTTCGGATAAACATCGCAAACAAGTGGTTCAACGGTATCTCTTAGCTTATTAAAAAAATCCCTGTCAAAAAAATCCAAGCCAACACTTGATTCACCCGATTCGCCTAATTCAGGATAAAAACCAATAGTCCTTCCATTCTCATCAACCACATAAATTGATTGAAACTCGGGGTTCTGGCCAAGAGTCAATTCCAGAATTTCCTGGAGTTTCTCTGAGTCGTGAGCATCTTTTTTTTGTAAAACACCCGATAAAAGGGAAATCCCATTCACCTTATTGTAGATCCAGTCATCTATTCCAGTCGCCAGTTCGCTGGAATCGCGATTCAAGGAATCAACAATCTCCTTTTCAATATGCTGAAATTCATTCTTTCCGAAAATATAAATCAAAATGGTAATCGGGACACTTAAAAACAAAATAAACAAAACAAAAAGCAAGTCCCTCACCCTATACCTTCGAATTTTATCCCTTGGCTCATTATTTTGAAGCTGATTAAAGACAAAATTGAAAATAACATAAGCGATTAATATATTTAAAATACCATTGGCGCATTGTTTTAATGCCACAAACACTAGCGATACCAGCGAAATATCCATTACAAGGCGGTAAAAAACAAAAACCAGTGGAATACCAATAAAAGCCCAAAAACCCATATTAATAAACACAATATGAACCGTGATTTTTTTGAAAAGCAACGCGGTCACTAACAATTCCAAAACAAATATGATGACAGCAAAAGGATGATTCCACAAAAACAAAGTACAAAGCGAGCTGAGAAGGGCCACAGGAAGAGCCGGAAGCAAACCGAATCGAAAAAAAACAAGAAAAGTCCCGATTGATCCGAACAATAAATCCGCTCCAAAAAAAAGAGGAACCGCGAAAAAATTTCCAGCAAGAGAAAAGGCCAATAAAAGCAAATACTCAAAACACAAAATTAGCTTATTTCTTTTCATAGTTTTTTTAAAAAACATACTCCAATTAAAATTGTAGGGATTCAAACCTCGGTTGTCAATAAATCCTGGTTTCAACACAGGATTTTCACGCCAATAGGCAAAAATTTTCATGTTCACTAAGAGAATTCCACTATTAAATAAAAAACTCCAAAGTGATATAATTATCATAATGATATTTTGGGCGTTTCCTTTTGAAGAGTACTTCAAAAGGCCGGGCTTTTCAGGGCTTCGCTATCGCTGCGAACAACCATG
Source organism: Spirochaetales bacterium (assembly GCA_016937215.1). Classification (GTDB taxonomy): domain Bacteria; phylum Spirochaetota; class Spirochaetia; order SZUA-6; family JAFGRV01; genus JAFGWI01. The sequence goes on from JAFGWI010000181.1 coordinate 21,832, forward strand.
CGGCTGAAAACGCCGCATGGTTGTTGGCTGCGCCTGTTTTGAAAAACAGGCTTGCCCCCTTACAATCCCTAACGCTTGGCCTTGGTCGTCGCGCGAACTTAAAACAGGAAAGGGTTGCCAGTGAATAACTTGCTCAAACCCTTTATAGACCCTATCAGGAAAGTTAAAAAATTCCCAATAATGGTCAGGCAACAATTTCAGCACAGGAAAGCGAAACAGCCATAGCATAAAATTTAAAAGCACATGAGGTAACAAAATGTCTTTATTAAAAAAAATAATGATCACTTTATTCATGACAATCACATTCTGGGGAAACGCGCAAAACAACTGGGAAAAAATTCCATTAAAAAATGGTGATGGCTCTCCTCTATACGATTACGCGACAGTTTTAGCCAGAAGCATACTATTTTATGATGCCAATCATTGCGGGCCCGATGTAACTGAAACAAACCGCTTTTCATGGCGTGGTGACTGCCACATTCATGATGGCTTGGAATGGACATTTGAAAATGGCGAAACACGATGGGTCGATACCACCGGCGGATACCACGACGCGGGCGACCATATCAAATTCGGTATTACCAATGCTTACGCGGCCTCATGCCTAGGCTGGGGATTTCTGGAATTCCGTTCTGCCTTTGAAGAAACAGGCCAGGATGTCTGGATATTGCGTGCCATTAAGCGGGCGACTGATTTTTTCATCAAAAATCATATTGAACCGGAGGTCTTTATTTACGGCGTCGGCTCAAGTGAAGATCACAATTTCTGGGGCCCTCCCGAACTCCAAAGTGATATTACCAGCCCCAGGGACATACAAATGGCCACCCCTAACGAAGCTGCTTCAGACATTTGCGGCAACACAGCCGCGGCCCTTGCCTTAATGGCAATAAACTACAGGCATATCGACCAGGCTTATGCTGATGAATGCCTTGCTCATGCCCGGGATATTTATTCTTTGGGCCGCAAATACCTGGGCTTGGGAAATGGCCTTTCTTTTTACCCCCCATCGATTTACTGGGATGATTTAGCCTGGGGTGCCATTTGCCTCTATGCCGCGACAAAAGAAAATTATTATCTGGACCAATTCAACGAAATTATCGGCCCTGACTGCGCGGGACTCGATAAGGATACTAACCGTGACAATGGAATCGACTGGAACAATCAATGGACCCAATGTTGGGACGCGGTTTGGGCTGGTGCATTTGGTATGGCAGCCCGAACAACTGAAAAACCGGTCTTTATCGCCCAGGTAAAATCCAATCTGGATTTCTGGCTTTACAATTTAGCCGAATCTCCCGGCGGCTTGAAATATCTTACCGAATGGGGTTCGCTTCGTTATTCTTCAGCTGCCGCCTTAACATCCCTTGCATTTTATAATGCCTTTCCGACTAAGGAAAATGAAAAATACCGCGACTTTGGGGCTTCTCAAATCAACTATGCCTTGGGTTCCAATCCCATAAACCGCTGTTATGTTGTTGGAATCAATGAAAATTCAGCCATCCATCCCCATCATGACGCGGCACACGGCTCAGATACCGGTTTTCTTGACGATCCGCCCTTTCATAAACATGTGCTTTACGGCGCTCTGGTAGGCGGACCGGGAATAAATGATCAACATCATGATTTAATCGATGATTTTGTTCAAAATGAAGTTTCTATTGATTATAACGCCTGTTTTGTCGGAGCATTAGCAGGAATGAGGCATTTTTTCGGACGCGCGCAAATGCCGGAACCCGATCCAGAACCGGAACCGCCAGCTGAAGAAATTTTCGTGGAGGCCACAATTAAAAAGGACACCAGCGAGCGCACCCAGGTTACCTTTTATATTCATAACCATAGTACCCATCCCCCTCATTTTGAAACGCAATTAAGCTACCGCTATTTTGTCGATCTTTCCGAAGTATTCGAACAAGGCTACAATATGTCCAATCTGAAAGTAGAAACAGTGGTCAATGAAAAATCCTCGGCAGTACTGGACCCGGAATTCCAACCCTGGGATGAGCTTCATCATATTTACTATCTTGAAATTTCTTATCCCGATGTACTTTTATACAATAAACGGGAATTCCAACTGGGTATTATTTTTATTACCCCCAATTACAAAGGACAATGGGATTCCTCTAATGATTTTTCTCGTCAAGGATTAGGCGAAACACCGGTGAAAGCCCTTAGCGTTCCTGTTTACCGGGCTGGAAAACTTATTTGGGGAAAAGAGCCCTACAAGGATACCATCCCGCCCTTGGCGCCTCAAAACCTCACCGCTTCGGCAAGCGGCAGCTTTCAAATCAATCTCAACTGGGACCAAAACAAGGAAAGCGATTTTGATCACTATAATATCTACGCCGCTAGAACTCCCGATTTTTCAACAAGCATAAATACTTTTGCGGGAAAGTCAGTCTCCAGCAGCTTTTCACATACAGGACTAGACAAACAAACCGAATATTACTATCAGGTAACAGCTGTTGATACAAGCTTGAACGAAAGCCTTCCATCAAAAATAATCTCAGCCATAACCGGGATTCCAGATAAAGACCCCCCCGAAGCGCCTCAAGCGTTAAGTATTTCGGCAGTAACCCATAACAGCATCACCCTTTTATGGTTACCCAATTCCGAAAATGACATCGCCATTTATAATATATATCGTTCCGACAAAAACTCCTTTTTACCAAACCCTGAAAACCTTGCCGGACAAAGCCTGAAAGCTCCTTTTGTGGATCAAGGGCTGAAAGCCAACACCGAATATTTTTATATAATTTCAGCCTTTGATACCAGTGGAAACGAAGGAGCCCTTTCATCTATGGCTTCAGCCACAACACTGATGCCGCCGCCTGCAAAAATCCGTCTCAAATACAAATGTATGGCAACAGAAAATACAAGCATCGAATCCCGCTTCAACCTGAACCTTATTAATGAAGGAACTGAAACCCTGGACCTTTCCCAAATAACAGCACGATACTGGTTAAGTTATCCCGGGGATTTATCAAATCTTACAGCCCGCTGCGACTATTCTGATTCCAATCAACAAGGTTTTACTTTCCACTTTGGCGAAGAAAATAGCATGACTTTTCTGGAAATAGGCTTTAATTCCATGATCAATATTCCGACCTGGTTAGGAGGTTCCGGCAGTCCTCTGACCATGCCCGCGGGAGCCCAATTAGGAGAATGCCAGATTCGCTTTTATGAAACCGCAAGAAATCCCCAAAACCAAAGCGATGATTATTCTTTTGGCCCTTTACAAAAAGAATCAGCTGATTGGGAAAAGATTTGTCTTTATAACCAGGGTGTTCTGGCCTGGGGCCAGGCCCCTTCACAGGCAGATACCTTCGGCCCCTTACTCAGCCATCCGGCGGATATAAATTTACAAAACAGCAATGGACAACTTGTTTGGAGCGCCTTTGATAACTATCCAGACAATTATTCAATTATTTGTTCTAAGGACGGACAATCCGAGGAATGCGCTTTTGGCCAATGGAATAATGATTTCCCAATCACTTTGGATCTGCTTTCTTTTAACACCGGTGAATACATTTTTTCTATCGTAGTCAAAGACCAATCCGGCAATAGCAGCGACGATGAAGTTGAAGTAAAAATCGGAAACACTTCCTCCACAGGGATTAAAGGTGATGTCAACAATAGCGGTAAAATAGATATTGTTGACGCCCTATTAACTGCTCAATACTATGTAGGTCTTATACCGAGCGAATTTATCCTTTCCCGGGCAGATGTTAATTGCTCTGAAACAGTAAATATCGTAGACGCGATGCTTATGGCACAATTTTACGTAAAAATCATACAGGTTTTTCCCTGTCAATAAAGCCAACTGAAAGTAGTTTTGCATTTATTTAACTAAATGAGGGCTATTGTTTTTAAATGCATTAAGTATAGGAGGCAGCTTGTGCCAATTTTTCATAATTGGCACAACCAAGCCTTTTCTGCCGGAAAATTTCCTACAAGGCCGCATAAGAAGAGTGAATACCAATGAACATTCACGAAAAATAGTGAATGCCAATGAGCAATCACGCATACAGTGAATGCCAATGAGCAATCACGCATACAGTGAATGCCAATGAGCATTTACACCACCAAGCAATAAATGCGGAGCATTTATGACCAGGCAGGCTGCATGGCCGAGCAATAAATGCGGAGCATTTATGACCAGGCCCCGTCGTTCCTCCTCAGAATGTGGGTATGAAATTAAATCAGGTCATTGTGTAACAAGGGTAATGTCCATTATAAACTATAAATCATACAGCTATGAACAAAGTTTCACTTTATAGGGTGACCAAAAAAAGAAAATCGCATATATTAAAAAAAAGACTTCAGAAAGACAGGTTACAGCAATGGGAAACCTAAAAGCCGCTTTTCAGAAGGCAGGAATAAAATACGCTTATCAACGCTATTCCGCCTTGGATAAATATTTTAAAGTCAGAAATTCCAAAGTATGGCAAATTGCAACTGAGGGCAGCCTGGTGGACTTAGCCACTCTTCTACCGCATATGGAATATCCCGGTTTACCCCAAGCCGACGCGCTTTATATTGAGGATGACGTAGTATACCACTTTAAATGCGATGTAAATTTGCAAAAACCCGAAAGGGCCGCCTTTTCCATCCTTAACCTGCTTTATTTTCCTGAATCGGGAAGCTTTAGAGACCCTTACTCTGTATACTACGATTTACGAAAAAAAGAACTTTATGAAGATGTATTATCAAACAATCCCATGGAATCCCTTATGGAAGCTGCCAAACTGATCTCTTGCTATGATTTTTTCGTGGATGCTGATGCTTATAAATCAGTTAATTTTGCTTATTTACCCAACATTGACGAACAGCGGGAATTTCTCAGCGCCTTGATGATGTCTCAATTTCCGGAAAAGGGGCTTACATTTTTACAAAAAACCGGTTTTTTAAAGGCTGCCTGGCCGGAACTAGATAGAATGCGGAATATAAAGCAAACTAAGGACTATCATCCTGAGGGTGATGTCTGGCAACACACACTTAACACCTTTGCTTTTCGAAAGCGATGCGATTTGCTGCTTTCGCTTTCACTTTTACTTCATGACATCGGCAAGGCAGTGACCTCAGGCACAGCAAACCGGCCCTTTCCCGAACATTCGGAAAAAGGGGCCTATGAAGCAAGGAAGTTTCTTCAACGGCTTAAATTCCCGCAACTTCTCATCGATAACACCGCTTTCCTGATTCGCTTTCATATGCTGCCTCATGCTTTGAACCGACTACCATTATATCGAACTGAAAAACTCATGACTTCACCTTTGTTTCCTATTCTGCTGGAGATTTATCGTGCTGATTCTTCTTCAAGTTTTACAGGTCCTGAAGGTTATTACGAAGCCTGCCGTGTTTACCAAAAATTCATGAAAACAAAGGGCAAAAACGCTGAATTCAAAAAGTTCCAAAGTAAATATTTAAGTGATTGATTTCTTACCGATTTTTGATAAGCACCAATTTTTCTATTTAGCACAAATAAAACTGCCGGTCAAATTACAAACAATTCCCTATGCAACAAGCAATTATGCTTAATATGATAAGAATCATGCAACCGGGAATTACAATCAATTTGCTTTTAAAATCACTTTTGTAATATAATTGTATGTGATACTCTATAATAATTTTGAAATAGTGTAAGGATTCAGCAGTTATCCGAATAATGGTAAGTATTGTTATTCAAAAGGGGATAGGACGAAGAATTTTTTCTTATCAATGCAGTAACTTGTGATAATTCACCTCATCACATATTATGACATGATTGTATACAGAAAAAAATTCTTCCGAGGACTCTGGAGAAGAGAAGATCGGCTCAAGTCTGATTTACTCAACTACCTGCTGAATATTTACAAAAAGTAAGATTACTCATGAATAATAAACCAAGCCAGGGTTCAAAACAATCCATTCCTCTTGCCAACCGACTATCATTCAGGATTTTGTTTACACTGGTGATTTTATCCATTATGGTTACAGCTATTACCTCCGGATCTCTACTGTTATTATCATCAGAGCATTTAACAATTAACATTCAGGACAGAAACATGGCCATTGCCCTTCAGTCGAGCCGCCAGATAGAGTGGTATTTTAATGAGGTGATTACAGATTTCATCATCATGGCCGACTATCTATCGCTTATTCCAGAAACCAAAATAAACTATCAGGCAATTTTTCTCAAAAATCAGGGGCTCTACCGGAATTTTCCAGCTATCGCGGTATTCGACGCGCAATGGCAAAGTCTTTATTCAAGCACCCTTGACAAAAAAATAGATTTAAACCCCGGCAATCTTGATGTCATATCTGATTCATTCTACCTCTCTGAGGTCAAAATATCTGAAAAAGGCTTTCCCTATGTTACCTTTGGAAAAAAAATTGAAAGTGAAAATAAGCCCATTTATGTTATCGCAGAAGCAAATTTGTCTGAACTATGGAATATAATGGACTCCATTCAAATTGAAAACGAGATAATGCCCTACTTATTTTCAGACACAGGACAATTATTATTTCACCCCGATAAAAAATTCGTTTTGGCTAAAATGCTTCCACCTGGTCTGCCTTCTCCTCCTAAAACCGTATTTTCACCAATAAAAATGCAATTAAATCGCGGAAAAGGTCTATCTTACTCCTTTCTGCAGATTTATGTACCAGTAAACATAAACGGCCATTCGTGGTTTTTGTCCCTGCAACAAACACTAAAAGACGCCTATTTACCGGTACAAAGTTTTATGATACAGGGAAGTGTCATATTATTATTTATCGGCTTAATGACCTTTGTATCCGGTTATTATCTAACTCAACTTTTCGCGGCACCGCTTAACACATTAATGAAAGCCACCTTTGTTGTGGCCAAGGGCAATTGGTCACGAAGAATACCCATTCGCCGTAACGACGAAATTGGACAACTTACACTGGCATTTAATACAATGCTGGAACGATTGAAACAGCGCGACCAAGCTTTACGTGAATCCGAAGCATCCTACCGACTTGTTACTGAAAATGTAAATGATGTAATTTTTGTACTGAACAAATCGGCCGAGTTTTTATTTCTGAACCAGCAAACCAATCGTATAACTGGCTTTAATCCCTATGAACTTTTCGGAAAAAAGATTTCTGAAATTATTTCCAAGGATAAAGCTGACGAAATGATAGAATTTATAGAATCCAAAATAACTTTAGACGATTTACCCTATTTTGAAACCGATGTTTTATTCAACACTCCGTTAGGGAAAAAAACCTTTGAAATACGGATTGTCAAAAATGAAGTTCCTGACAGTGATTTTTACATTTATGGTGTCGCCAGGGATGTTACTGAAAAAAAGAAGGCCGAAGAGGAATTATTAAAATATCAGGAAACCCTCCGCAACATGGCATCTGAAATTGTGTACGCCGAAGAAAGGGAAAAACGAAAATTCGCCATTTTTCTTCATGACAATATCGGCCAAACACTGGCGATGTGCCGCTTAAAAGGAAAACTATTGCAGCGGGAAATTAAGGAATCGGGAATAACTTTATTAAAACAACTCGATGAGTTATTAACACAGAGTATAAAAGAAGCACGTTCGCTTACGTTTGATATGAGTTCACCACTTCTTTACGAAATCGGACTTAAAGCCGAAATCGAACGCTTGATAGAAGATCTGGAATCTAAACATAATATTCTTGTTCAGTTTCACCACCGCATTTTATCGGATAACCTGAAACAAGAAATTAAAATACTACTAAGCCGCGCGGTAAAGGAATTATTACACAATGCCATTAAGCACGCAGATGCATCCCAAATTCAAATTGCCTTGATACAGGACAATGACATAATTGAGTTGAAGATTTCAGACAATGGAAAGGGTTTTCACTATGAAAAAGCATCACTCATGCCCTCCAAAAAAGGCGGCTTTGGCTTATTCAACATAAGTGAAGGAATCAAGCACCTGGGCGGCCAGCTAAGAATAAATTCCCAGGCAAATCAGGGTACTGAAATCAACATTTCCATTCCCCTAATAAATTAAAAAGCGATAAAAAAATTATTCAGCAAAAATCAATTTTCCGTAATGATTAAAATTATGAAAATCATCCACAAGAGCATCATCATCACACCAACTCCACTGAGTCTTAGGAGAACTTTCATAATCCATACGAACCATATTTGCTCGCCAAACAGTCCCGCATTGAGGCGGATTATTCAATAAACCCTTGATTAATTCATAAGGAATAAAAAACTCGGCTATCCAGGCTTGTGCTTCAGCCATAGGCTTTTTTTCACCACCAATAATTTGCGTAGCAGATTCTATTTTACGGTTACCCTTGTATAAAAAGGGCAACCAACCATGAAAAGAACCCTGATTATTTATCACCAACAGAGGCAATTCCATACCCAGAGGAGATATTTCATATTCAAAATAAGAAAATTGCCCTTCATCGGGCCAAAGGAAAACTTCTACAACATCTTCAAGATAAATTTCCTCAAAGTGATTTGTTTTTGTGCAGGTCAGTTTTTCGTCTTCACAATAAAAAAGAAAATAAAGACCCTTATCTGACCATTGAAGTTTAACACGTGTTGAATATTTTAATGAAGCCTTGCCAATGGTTACAAGATCTGTCCAGGGAATTTTCTCCCAGGATTTATTACTTCCAAAACCGTTTATTTCAAAATCATCAATTTTATTAATAACCATTTCTTTCATTTAGTATGACTCCTGTTTATTTTTTATTGAACAAAAAACTACCGCACAGATCAAAATCCTTAAGTTTAAATTATTAACCCACTTTCCACACTAAAATAGTAATTTCTTATATTATAGAGAAATAGAAAAGGCGATTTCGCAAATCGCAAATTCTTAACTCTAAATAATATAAGAAATTACCTAAATTCACTGCGGAATGTGGGTATCAAGGCTCTTGGAACTGTCCAAAAAGTCCAAAATACCAAAAAATCCTATCTTTTCCCCTAAAAATCCTGGAAAAATACACTATTATATAGATTCAAAATAAAAAAACGCAACTTTTTAGACAGCCCATCAAAAAGCTCAACAAATCCACATAGTAGATTAACCTCTTGAAAATTTCAAGCCCTATCCTGATAAATCTGGAAAATCACCCACCACTTCTATAGGATATTTGTCCCCTAATCTTAAAAGGAATATTGACAGACACCTTACGGTACTTTATAATAGACACTATCCTGGTATTATCTTAAAGGCAACAAAAAAACATAAAAATTGGTTTTTTGTATAAATCTTGAAAAACAAGGATATTTTTTACAAGCTTAAAAAACGATATCTTATATTATAAATGCTCTTGCAAAACTGAGGTTTTGCAAGAATCATGAAAATTACGGATAGGCTTAACTGGTTTCATTTAATATGTTTGTATCTGATCCTTAGCTGCAAATTGTTAATGTCAGGACTTTTTTATATAGCTCTTTAAAAAAAATATCTAAATTCACTATGTAATGCAGGTTAATTTTTAACAAAATGAATTAAAATATTAGCAGAAAGAATTATGATTTCTCGCTCAGAGGTGACAAAAATGGAATATGGCTATTTTGATGAAAATAATAAGAAATATATAATTAACAATCCCAAAACCCCTGTCAAATGGATAAATTATCTGGGAACCCTATCCTTTGGTGGTTTCATTGATCATACAGGTGGAGTTCTTTTATGTCAGGGAGATCCATCAACCAATAGAATAACCAAATATATCCAACAAATGCCTGCCTCCGATTTTAAGGGCAGCACCCTTTACGTAAGAACAAAAACTGAAGCAGGATACAGAATCTTGTCTCCTCTCTTTGTTCCCGGGCTAACTCCTTTTCAAAGTTACCAATGCCATGTGGGCTTAAACTATAGCCGTATCATTTCCGAAATGAAGGGTATAAAAACCGAGGTGACCTTTTTTATCCCTCTCGAATCAAACACCTTGATCATGGATGTCACTATAACTAATGTGGCTGAAAAACTTCAAGAAATCGATTTAATTCCTGTTGTAGAATACACACATCCTTTGGCTCTGAAACAGCTCAATAATGCTGACTGGATACCCCAAACCATGCAAAGCCGAATGGTAGAGAATGGCAATGGGAAAATAATACTTTTTCAATATCCTTTTTATCACAAGGATAATCAACTCAGCTACCTGACATCCAATTATCCGGTATCATCATTTGAATCTGATCGAAAGAAATTCCTCGGTAATAATGAATATTCCACTTGGGCAGAACCAGAAGCAATAAAATCAAATCAATTATCCAATTCACAAGCCCAAAGAGGAGATAATATCGGCGCTTTGATGCACAAGCTTGGTCCCCTGAATCCAAATCAATCAAAGCGAATTATCATATTACTTGGCAGAGCTGAAAATGATAAAGGAGCAATAAGTGATATTGAAAAATTCAGTAATGAAAAAAATGTTGATCACTCTTTTTCAAAACTTCAGCAGTTTTGGGATAATTATCTAGAAAAAACCAAATTCCAGACACCTGATACTTCAATGAACAAAATGTTAAACCTGTTCAATCCTTACCAGTGTTATGTGACATATCATTGGTCTCGTTATCTCTCTTACTACCAGTTAGGATTAGGTACCAGAGGCATAGGATTTCGCGACAGCTCTCAAGATGTTTTAGGAATCATGGACCGGGCACCTGACAAAGCAAAAACACTCATCGAAAAATTATTGTGTGTTCAGAAACAAAACGGCTCTGCCATGCACCAATTCAACCCGCTCACCATGGAAGGCGAAGGGGGTGATTCTGCCGAAGAATCGGACAAACCAGATTATTACGGTGATGATCACCTCTGGGTCATTCTTTCGGTATGTGAGTATTTAAAAGAAACAGCGGATTTTTCATTTCTTGATCAAACCATTCCATTTTACGAAAAGGATAAATCCGGCAATCCCCTTGAGACAGCCAGTGTATACCAGCATCTTCTCCGCTCTCTGGAATTTACACGTAACAACATGGGTAAAAACAAAATGCCCTTACTCGGATTCGCCGACTGGAACGATTCAATGAATCTTGCCCATGGAGCTGAATCTTTTTTTATAGCCAGTTTATACGGCAAAGCATTAATCGAGATGATTGAATTAACACATTTTTTAAAATATCAAGATGATAACAAAAGGCTAATTGAAGACTACAATGAAATAAAAGAAAATTTTAATCGCATAGCATGGGATGGCCAATGGTATGTCAGGTATATTGACGCTGATAACACAATCATCGGTTCCGGACAAAACACTCACGGTAAAATCTACACAAACGCCCAAAGCTGGCCTATTATCGCCGGTTTTAACACATATGATCAAGGCAGAACAGCACTCGATAGTGTCTACAAACATCTCAACACATCCAAAGGCATTAAATTAAGTACTCCGGGTTACAATGGTTATGATAAAAGCAAAGGCGGGATTACCAGTTACCCGCCGGGGGCTAAAGAAAATGGCGGAATTTTCTTGCACGCAAACCCATGGGTGATGATAGCAGAAACCATACTTGGAAACGGAAACAGGGCTTTCGAGTATTATAATCAAATCAATCCCGCTACTAAAAACGATATAATCGATGAATATGAAGTTGAACCCTATGTTTATCCACAAAACATACTTGGCGATGAACATCCCCAATTCGGCCTTGGCCGCAATTCATGGCTGTCAGGAACAGCATCCTGGACCTATCAGGCCGGCACTAAATACATACTGGGGATTCGACCCGATTATGAAGGTCTGATAATCGATCCATGCATTCCAGATAATTGGCCTGGTTTTTCAGCAACACGTTATTTCAGAGGCACAAAATACTCCATTCAAGTAACAAATCCAGACAAACAATGCAAGGGCGTAAAAAGCATCCACGTAAATGGCAAAAAAATCAAAGGACAAATCATACCATGGAATGACGACCAAAAGGAAACCATCGTAAATGTCCTTATGGGCTAAACCCAATCCCGAAAAAATTCTAAAAAACCGGCCAAGGTAAAAAACCAAAATGGCCGGTATAAATAGGACAATAAAAAATCGTACTTGTTTAGCTAAATCGCAATTCGGCTATTAACGCGTTAGGGATAGAAGGCATGGCATGCAATTTTTTCAAAAATCGCATGCCAAAGCGTTTTCTGCCGGATAATTTCCGGCAGAAAACCTTCGGAGCGACAGCGAAGTTAGGTTGCA
>JAFGWI010000182.1 GCA_016937215.1 Spirochaetales bacterium
GAATTCGGGCTAAACTGAAGTTTTAAAGGAATTATGAAAATTACGGATAAGTTATTTTTTTTCCGGAGAGTAAGTTGTTTATATATTGCTGCCGGCAAATTGCTAATAAGGTTGTTTCACAACCTTGAAACACGAGGCTGTCGCGATAAATATGGCACAACTTAGCCACTATACCCCCATATATAGTTATTGATACAGAAAAGCTTTCACTATCGCGACAGCCTCTAATGTCTGGACTTTTACAATTTGCTTTGTTAAGAAATCTCGATTTGAAAAATCTCTTTTTCTATTTTTCGATATTATAATAAATTAATTTTTTATGCGGAAAGTGGGTTATGAGAGCGAAAGGTGTTTCCCTGGGCACAAAAAAAGGCCGCCCAAAGGCGGCCGTAAGTTTTCAAAAAGCAATCAGGTTTAAGCAATCCCTTTGGCAACCATGTCGCCGATTTCTGTGGTGCCAAAACCCATCTTCCCGGCAGACATGCTGGACATTTTTGTGATCACATTCACAGCGGATTTTTCAATCGCTGAAGCTGCCTTGCTTTCACCCAGGGTTTCCAGCATCATCTGGGCCGCGAAAATAGCTGCCATGGGGTTGATCACGTTCTGGCCTGTGTACTTGGGCGCGGAACCGCCGATAGGCTCGAACATGGAAACACCTTCCGGGTTGATATTTCCGCCTGCAGCAATACCCATGCCGCCCTGAATCATGGCGCCCAGGTCGGTGATGATATCACCAAACATGTTGGTGGTCACGATTACGTCAAACCATTCAGGATTTTTCACCATCCACATGGTAGTAGCGTCTACATGGGCGTAATCCTTTTTGATATCCTTGTATTCTTCAGCAACTTCATTAAAAGCCCGCCACCACAGGTCGTGGGCATAGGTTAGTACATTGGTTTTGGCACTGAGTGTCAGCTTTTTGTCCTTGTTCCTTTTTCGGGCGTATTCAAAGGCATAGCGGATACAGCGCTCAACACCCTTTCGGGTATTAATCATTTCCTGAATAGCCACCTCGTCGGGAGTTCCCTTTTTCAGAAACCCGCCGCTGCCGATATAAAGGCCCTCGGTGTTTTCACGCACTACCACAAAATCTATATCCTCGGGACCCTTGTTGGCCAGAGGTGTTTCAACATTGGGATACAATTTGATAGGCCGAAGATTGATATACTGGTCCAAGGCAAATCGCAGTTTTAAAAGAATTCCCTGTTCCAGAATACCGGGCTTAACATCTGGATGGCCGATGGCACCCAGAAAAATGGCATCGAACTTCTTCAAAGTCTCGGGCGCGCTTTCGGGAAGCACCTCGCCTGTCCGTAAATAACGTTCCCCACCAAAATCAAAATGCTCGAATTCGAATTTGATATTATGAGTTGTGGATACCGCGTTTAAAACCTTTATTCCCTCGGCCACAACCTCGGGACCGGTACCATCTCCACCAATAACAGCTATTTTATACATATTTCCTCCTCTTTAGGCGGTTTTTATTTTCCTGTGAAAAATACACTGTTTAGCCGGCTTTGTCAATGAACGAATAACCTGGGTGTCAGACTTTTTGTTAATATCAAGGCCTTGCCTGGAAGGAGTGTGGTAACAATCATGGCGCTGATGTACGAAGATGCTTTGGTTTGGTGCTTGTCTGTTTCTTTTTGCTGCTTGATTTCATATAAAGAGAAGGTTTACAGCCTCATAAATAGCTGAATGAATTTTTTTCTTGCAATATTTGTTTATTTTTTATACACTAAAAAAAAAATTAATAAAACTGAAGCAGCTTTGTTTTTCTCGCAAAAAAAAAAGAAACAAAATGGTATATTAAAATATCATTTAATTAATTTTTAAATTATTGCGAGTATAATATGGTAAAACAATTACATGTAGTATTTTTTTTAATCATAATTTTATTATGTTCATGTCATATTGCTAAATCAATAATTAACGAAAAAATAATTAACCAATGTAATTATGATTACAATGATGAAATCATTTTTATTACATTGGGAACATCCTTTTCTCCCAAGATTATAGTAGAAGGTGACGCTGAGATCCTATGGATCTGGGATGATGAAACCACCAGTCATTCCGATCATCCTGAAAAAAATTATGGATCGACAGATGTCAGAATAAACAGGTTAAAAGTTGTTCCTTGGAGCGCTTTAAGCCGCATCAATATCGGGTATACCGGCGAAGATGGCGGCGACTATAATGTACATTTGCACAAAGATATTGAACAAATTCAGTATGTGGAAAATCAACATGTTTATTCTGTTCAAAATCTTGAATTGGCAGCTCCTTATTTAAAGCAATGGTGTTCATCATATAACCCCATATATGAACTGGATTTTAGCAATTTTGTGAAATTGGATACTATCGAATGTTTTAATTCGACCTCTCTGGAAGAAATAAAGCTTGATAATACACCTTCATTACGAAGACTTTGTGTGGAACATTGCAAGCTTAGTCGTCTTGATTTATCGCAGAGCCCTGGTTTGGAGGATTTACGTTTCGCGCGGCAAGCGATTCAAGGAGAAGTTAGCCTTAATTTCGGAAGCACAGGGCAGAAGATCTGGCATATATGTATCCACACAAACAGGCTAAATGAACAGACACTTTTTGATGGGTCAAAACAGTATCCTAACCTGGTGGATCTTTATTTGCATAAAGCGAATCAGACCGGTGACTTGATAATTTCTCAAACCGGTGATAAACAAGATGTTGTAATCAGTGTCAATTCCAATAATTACAGATCAGCTGATTTTCGGGGAGCTTTGCAAAATAGAAAACGACCTGGCAGGGTCGTAATAAACGATAACATTCTTGAAAATATAAATCTTCAGGGCTGTATTCAATTAACAAAACTTGAAGTAAACAATAATAATCTTAGTAATTTGGATATTAGCGATTGTCCTGCCCTTGTTTTTTTGTCCGCTGAAAATAATAGATTAAGTTCAGATGAGGTTACTGACATACTTAAAACCCTTGATGATTTTGAATTGACTGAAGGAAGCATTAGCTTAACCGGAAATGCCAAACCTTCGGAGATTGGTATGCAATATGTTGACCATCTTATACAAAAGGGTTGGATAGTTCGTACTGATTAAAAAATCATGTTAAAATAAAATTAATGTATTTGTTTAGCCAATGGCTTGTTTGGGCGTTTCCCCATTCCGCTTCGCTTCATGGGGTCGGGCTTTACGCTTCAACTCCTCGCA
>JAFGWI010000183.1 GCA_016937215.1 Spirochaetales bacterium
TAAATTAATAACTTATTATCGGGTAATTAGATAACTTATCCGCAATTTTCATAATCCTTGCAAAACCTCAGTTTTGCAAGAGCCTCATGAGTGTATTAATTTTATTTTCAACTTTTTCTTTAAGGGAATTGGCTGGAATGAAATTCAAAATGCCTTTAAAAAGCTGAAGTGTTCCTAATGCCATTTTCATTGTAAACAAACCCTTTTTCCTTGGCTGTTTCTGCTTGGCTGTATCAAATAATCCTTGCCATTCTGCTGAGGATAAAGTATCAGATTCTGCTTCAAAGTGTTTTGTTTTAATGGGTTTACGCCTGGTTTCGGTTGGGGTATTTGCTTTATTGCTTTTAACCAGAGGTTTAACAGCTATGGATTTATTTTCATCAAGAAGTTTATTATCATTCAGGCTTAAGGCAGGACTATTGTAAATTTCATCGATTAATTTTTTGATTCTTATTTTCTTTTCTTTTTCTTTTGGAATTGATAAATTTTTGAGTTCAAGATTTTTTTTAACTTTCATTAAGTAATTTTTTAATTCCGAGCGGATATTTGGTTTTTCTTCAATTTTTTTTGTGTCCGCTTCTGGTGGTGTTTTCAGTTTATCAGTTTGTTTTTTATGTGGAAGGGTGTTTTTATTATTGGCATTGATCTGTTGAACTTTATTGTTATTAATGGACTGATTTACCGGGTTTTCAGCCATTTGATGAATCTGTTTGGGCGGTAAAAAAATGCTGGGCTGAGTCTGAATCTGGGGGAAAACAGGAGTGATTGATTGCTGACTGATTTGAGCTGTATCTCTTAATTCCTTCAAACTTTGTTTCAGTTTGCTAATTACCTGATTTTGTGAATCGATGGCGTTTTGAAGATAGGGAGAGAGTTCAAAATCGCTGGTGTTTGGATTAGCCTGGCGTTTTTTAATTCGTTTTGTTTTAACTATTTTTGGTGTAGCGTGAGGCGCCGGCGAGGAATAATCATTTTGAGGATTGTTTTCCGGTGTTATTTCCGCCCCATGATCAGCCTTTTTCATGAGCTGTTTTTTGATTTCATTTGTATTCTTTTGGTCAGTTTCATCTGAAAGCGTATCCGGTTTTTTTTGAATTTTATTTTCTGAATGGGATAGGCTTTGATTCGCCTTTTCCGATGCCTTCAAGGCTTTTAATTGATTGATGTCATTATATAAATCCTGATTTTTCAACAAGTCCAGTAAATGAGAAGGCTCTGTATCTTTTAATTCAATAATTTCCTCTTCATCGACAATCTCTTCATCGATGATTAATATTTCCTCTTCTTCAATTATTTTTATATTTGATTTTTGTGCCCCCATATTTAAAATCGAGTTTTGGTCCATATCTTTTTGAGGGAAATTAATGGGTTCTTCATCATCAATAAAATACTGATGTTTGAAAATTTTATGATGAAGTTCCTGGGCCATGTCTTTTTCATAGGCTTTCGCGGCTTTTTCATAAAGCTCCAGGCTTTGATTGAATTTATCAATATTTATGTCCGAATTATTTTGACTTTGATATTCAAGATATTGATTCAACAGCGATACTGCTTTTTCTTTTTGATTGTTTTTTTGATAAATTTCATTTAAATGTTTATAAGCATTGATTTGATCGGGCTTTGTTTCAATAATTTCATTAAATATTTCTTCCGCTTTTTTTGTTTCATCCTGAGTTAAATATAATTCACCTAATAAAAGCTTTGCCTTTATATCGCTCGGGTTTTGAGATAAAAAATGATGGATTTCGTCTTCTGATTTTTTAAATTCTTTTTTGTCATTCCAGATTTGCGCGAAATCCAGATGAATTGTTTTTTCCTGGGGTGAACTGGCCATAAGTTGTTTATAGTACATATTGGCTAAGCCGTATTTTCCTAATTTAAGATATAAACTGGAAAGAACCCTTAAGGCGTCAGAATGGTTTTGATCGATTATTAAAATCTTTTCCAGAATTTTAATGGCCTTTGTGATTTGTCCCTTGTCGCTGTAGACTTCGGCAATTTGATAGAGTATTTCCGTGTCCTGGGGGTTTTTCTTTAAACAGGCGTGTAATTCCTTGAGTGATTCTGTGTACAGTCCTTGTTCTTCCCAAAGTATACCCAAATTTAAACTGGCTTTTTTATAATCAGGATTTATTTGAAGTGCTTTTTCGTACATCTGCTGGGCCAGGGCGTATTCATTTTTTCTACTGTACTCAGCCCCCAGATTATTCAAAGCCTTTATATTTTGCGGGTCAATTTTCAGAACTTCATTAAAAAATTGTATGGATTTTTTATTTTCATTTAATTTACTTAATACCACTCCAAGGTTATTCATGGCATCGATCCAGCCTGGTTTTACCCGGATAGCCTGAAGGAATTCCTTTTTTGCAGATTCAAAATCACCCTGGTGCTGGTACAGGATACCCAGATTATAATGAAGCCGCGGGTTATTAAAATCGGTTTCCAATCCCTTTTTATAGGTTTTTTTTGCCAATTCCAGCTTTCCATGCTGTTCATAAACACGGCCCAGGTTTGTATAGGATAACACAAAAGAAGGGTCCTTTGTAATGGCTAATTGATATTCCTTTATAGCCAGATCGGGTTTTCCGGTATCTTTGTATAAATTGGCCAAATTATAGAGGATATCCGCGCGATTCAAACTTAAATTTTTCGCTATTTTGATTTGTTCAATAGCCTCATCAAAATTTGCTGTTTGTTTATAAACCAGGCTCAAATTATTATAGGCTTCAATATTTTCAGGGTCAATTGAAATGGCTTGCTTTAATGCTGTTTCTGCTTTATCAAAGTGAAGGGTTTTCATATAAACAATGCCAAGTAAAATATAGAGTTTTGATTGTTTGAATCCTTGATTTATCAGCGAGTTTAATAATTTTCCGGCTTGTTCCCATTCGCCGATTTTCATGGCATTGCTGATTCTGATGATGATTTCATCACCTGTCATTTTATTCATGAATCAAACTCGATGGTCTCGCGCTGATTTCCTTTGAAAAAACGCTTTTATGGGGTTCTTCGGCGGAATCATAGGCTACGATAGAAAAATAATATAATTTTCCGTTTTGAAGACCGGTTACGGTGAATCGCGTTTGAAGACCAGCGTCAATAGGAGACGGGCCTAAAATGCTGTCCTGGCAAATGTAGTATCCAGGCGCCTCGCCATAATAAACAAGGTACCCGGCGATGTCCTGATAAAAAACCGGATTCCAAAATAGTGTTATACTTGAATTACCAGGTTCAGCTGTAATTTCAATGGGCGGCGGCGGCGGATAATCGGGTTCATAAATGATACCCATGAATGATAGTACAGGAGAGTGCTCAAGATTGCCCGATGGTTCAAGAATAGCCCTGAGTTGAATGTATTTCGCGGTAACCTTGTTTTTAAATTCACCGGGAGAAAATTCGATCCAGGGATTATCCAGATTATTCCAGCCGGATAAATGATTGGCAATACGGTAATAATAAAAAATTTTGGAATCCTGCGGGGTATTTTCATCAGCTAAAATGGCGTAAATCCATGAACCGGAATATTCCAGATTAAATGGTTTTGTCATGATTTCGCCTCTATGGCTAGAGTATTTTTTTAGTTTCGGGCTATCATTATAACGCGACAATATTTGGAATTCATCCATAAACCCGGAATATTTTTCACCCAGTATGATGGAGCCGGGATAGGCTGTTCCAGTACGGGGAATGCAAATGGTGCTGTTTTCCTTGCCATTCAGGGTCGCGTATTTGACGTCTTCGGGAATACCATTGACAAGATACTCGAGAAGACCGGAATCACTTTTAAAACGCACAAGATGATGGTACCATTTTTCAGGGATAAGGGCATCGAGGCCGTTAAGCTCTATTTTAAAGTCGCCGGCATCGGGCGGCACAAATATATTATGAAAATCGAAATGAAGCTTTCTGTTTTGTATATAGCATTTGATATTTTGTGAAACAACACGATTATTGTCGATTCGGGCGCCTTCCCAGTTTAAAATGGCTTCTCCATCACCCAGAGTTAAGGGATTTATCCAGAATTCGATTGAAAAATCGCCCCAAATTTGACCTGCCTGAAAAAGGGCATTTTTTTTAAGCGGCTTCAGAGTGATGGTGTTGCGGCTTTCTTCAAATAAATAAGCAGCTGTTCCCAGGATTTTTTGACTTGTTGATAATTGCGCGTTGCCCGAAAGGCTGTAATTCCCTGTCACATCGCTTGCGTTTTTTTGATTAAAATGAATCAGGCAATCGCTTGTGTTGTTTGATTCATATTCATTGTCTTTTAAAAGAATATCCAGATCGCCCCATTTGCCTTTTTCAAAAATCAGGTTTTCCTGAAAAAAAAGATCCTTCCACCGGTCTTTCCGGCCTAGTTCAATGGTTATTTCAGATGAGAATAATAATGCCTGACTGGCAAGAGATAAAAGGATTGTAAAAATAGCCAATATAGATTTCTTCATTATTTCATTAATCGGCTTGTTTCCTGATTTTTCAAAGCATGAATTTCCAAGGCATAATTAAATTATAATAGCAAATAAAATTATCCTGCGAAATACCCTAAATAGAGGCTTTTTCTATGATTTTTTGTAACTCCTATGTTTTCCGTCAAGCCACCTATTTAGCAGATACATCGCTGTCATCCCAGTAATTCTCAGTTTAAGTACAAATTGTACGAATTGCACTTTATTTTCAAAGAATCAGTTGTCATTCTGAACGCAGCGCAGTGAAGTGAAGAATCTCAGTTGAATCGGAACACATTGCCTTGTGTTTATAGCGTTTGTGTGCATGATCGGCGTGTTACCAGCTTGGACAAGCTAGATTCTTCGTCGTACCTCCTCAGAATGACATGGGATATCATTTTTACACTTGCTGAATGGTTAGGATTTTTTTGCGTTTTGCCCTGAGATTTTCGGGGCTGACAGGAAATAAAAAACACTATCTTTGGGGAAATGGATTTCTTTGTTCCTAACCGCGTTAAGGATTGGAGGGGTGAAGGCTTTTTTTTCAAAAAAAGCCTGAAAAGCCTTTTTGCGTGATAATTTCACGCAAAAAGCTTCGAAGGCGAGAGCCGGAGCCCTGGAAAGCCTGGCCTGCCGAAGCGGAGCGGAGGCAGGCAACGCCCGAAAAAAAATACAAACCTGAAAATTATTTGGTTCTTCAATTTTTGGTACATGATTGACAGATCAGGGTAATTAATGTTGTACTTTCTTAATCCTTCCGAATGAGGTGCTCCATGAATCACCCTTTTAAAAGCCGAACCATTTCTGTGGTGAAAGATTTGTCCCTTGATGAGCAGATTTATCTTTATAGCAAAACCAGACTTTTTAAAGATGATCTATTAAACGGAAGGGATGTTTCACCTTACCGCATTGTTAACAGGAATATCGGAATTTACATGGTTTTTCTCGAGGATAGTACCCGGACCAAGGAATCCTTTAAAAACGCGGCCAGTTTTCATGACACTCGTTTGACGGTTATGGACACTCAGCATTCTTCGTTTAATAAAATGGAAAGTTATCACGATACCTTTAAAATGCTTTCAGGATATGTGGGATATTCGATTTTTATTGTGCGCAGTAAGGTTGAGGGCTTGTGCCGCTGGCTGGAATACAGCTTGTCCAAATACGCCGAGAGGAACCACATTTTACGACCAGGTTTGATTAACGGCGGCGACGGAAAGCATGAGCATCCGACCCAGGAATTTCTGGATGAGTTTACCTTTTTTGAGCATAAAAACTGGCGCCTTGATAAGATCCACATCGCTTTGATCGGCGATTTGTTCCACAGCCGAACGGTCCATTCCAAGGTTACCGGGCTGAGGATATTCCATGATGTTATGGTCGATCTGATCGCTCCCGATGAGCTTGGCATGCCGGAACATTATGTTAAAGAGATGATGGAAAATGGTTTCAAGGTAAGGATTTTCAAGTCCATAGAGGAATACTTGAAGCAAAACAAGGTTGCTGATATCTGGTATTTTACACGGCTCCAGCTGGAACGCATGGGTGAAGATGTGCGCGAGAAAAGCGATAAATTGCGCCGGGCAGTTACCTTTCAGAAAAGTTATCTTGATCAGCTTCCCGAGGGAACTTCCTTTTATCATCCCCTGCCGCGCCACAGGGAAACTCCCACCATTCCGATTTTTATTGATAAAACACCCTTGAATGGATGGGAACGGCAGGCTGTAAACGGTTATTACACGCGAATCATCGAAATTGCCATGCTTGGCGGGGCTCTGGGTGACGACTTTGAGGGCAAGCCTCCGACAATCCCTAGTTTTGAAGATGATTTTATCGAGGAAAGCCTTTCAACCTCAAAATCCAAGGAAGATTATAAGGTCGGCATAAAACAAATACAGGGCGGTATTGTGATAGATCATATTGGTCAGGGCGATCCGGTGGATGTTGTCTGGGACCATATTTACAAAATCCGCAGTATTCTGAATCTGAATGTGCCTTCGTCGCATGGCGTGTTTTCGTCTGAAAAAACCGGTAAAATCAAGGGGATTATTTCACTTCCTTCCATGGATCCCAGGGTTTTTCAGGAGAGCATGATTAAAAAACTGGGGGCCATTGCTCCGGGGTGTACGGTGAATTTTATCGAGCAGCGTGAAGTGACAAAAAAATACCGACTGCATATGCCGCCCCGGGTTTACAATTTTGATGAAATTAGCTGCAAAAATGAATTTTGCATTTCCCATCCCCAGTATTATGAGGGGGTGAATCCTGAGTTTCACCGGCTGAATAAAAATACTTTTATTTGTAAATACTGTGAACGGCCTCATACCTTTAAGGAAATCTGGGATATCTAGTTTGTTCTGGCTACTTCCCCGGTTGTTTTGTTCCGGGTCATTTCATTCCAATTTTATATTTCAAAGATAATTTTTTTTGGGCGTTTCCCTGGCTATTCTTTTTACGAAGATGCCAGGGCTGGGCCTTGATTTTTGATGATGCGGTGAAGATAAGGAATTTTACAATGATTACGCTGATTATCGCGGATGTTCGGTTGAGCTCTCTGGTTGATATGAATTTTGTTTCAGCTTTGTGATTGTTTGTGTTGTGTATTTATTTTACTGAAAAATCCAATATATTTCTGACCCGGAAGCCCGATTATATCGCAACCCGGAATTTCCTATCAGTGAAAATCAGCGTAATCATTGTTCAAATTTTCTTTCTGAAAGCAGTGTGAGCTTTGAATTTCTGTTTATGATTTTTTAATAATACGGTGTAGTAAAGGAATTTTACAATGATTACGCTGATTATCGCGGATGTTCTGTTGAACTGTCTGGTTGATATGAATTCTGTTACAGCTTTGTTGTTGTTTGTGTTGTGTATCTATTTTTTTCTATAAAATCCATGGTATTTTTGACCCGGAAGCCCGATAACATCGCAATTCGGGATTCCCTATCAGCGAAAATCAGCGTAATCATTGTTCAAATTTTCTTTCTGAAAGCAGTGTGAGCTTTGAATTTCTGTTTATGATTTTTTAATAATGCGGTAAAGAAAAGGAATTTACGCTGATTACGCTGATTATCGCAGATGTTCGGTTGAACTGTCTGGTTGGTATGAATTCTGTTACAGCTTTGTTGTTTGTGTTGTGTATCTATTTTTTTCTATAAAATCCATGGTATTTTTGACCCGGAAGCCCGATTATATCGCAACCCGGAATTTCCTATCAGTGAAAATCAGCGTAATCATTGTTCATAAAACCTTAAACCAATACCATGCAAGTCACCCCGCATACAATTGATGCATCCGAATATACTCAAGCACTTCAGGATGAACCAGCTTGCCGGCCGATTCATAATCCTGCTCTTTGATCAGGGCCCTCACCTCGGTGGAACTGACTTCCATGATGGCTTCTTTAGAATCTAAAAAAACATGGGGCGGTTTTTTGTACCAGTCAATTTCCGGTACAGCCTCGATTCCCCGGCGCGGCAGGGTGATAAAAGGAATCAGATCCATCAGTTTTTTATGTTGAATCCAGTAGTGGAAGGTATTGGCATTGTCCATGCCTATGATCATGTGAATCCGGAATTGCTTTTTGATAAAATCTTCATTCAGTAAATCAACCAGCAGGTAATAGGTCCCCATGGAAAACTGCTTTTTAGTTTCATAGTCAAAAAGCATAATGTCTGTCCGCGGGCCAATGGCCAGGCGGCACATTTCCAGGCGGTGTTCGGGACTCACCAGTTTTTTATGATACACATGGGAATAGCAGGGCATGATCCAGACTTCTGAAAGATTCTTAAGGGTTTTCAATAAATATTCAGCGATCTGTATATGACCTTTGGTGACCGGGTTAAAGGCCCCGCCGAGTATGGCGATGTTTTGTTTGTTTTCAATGACAGGCAAACTTTCAGGCAACATTTTCAAACCCTGCTTCCTGAATCAGTTTTTTCAGCTGCAAAGCATTTTTTACCGCCTGTCCCTTGTAATGGTTATTGAAAGCAATCAGCAGGATTTTGACCTTTTGCACCATTTCGATAATTTTCCCGACCCAGGGTTTAAGTTCATCTTCGGAATAAAGGTAATCGTAGCGGCTTGTGTTGTTGCCGCTCCACCAGTTCTCCTTGTTGCGCCCGTGAAAACGGATATAACCCAGATTCGAGGTGACATAAGCGGAAGGCTTGATCAGGTTATTCAAATCCGGTTCGTCCACATTCACAAAGGCGATTCCACGCTCGGTCAGCCCCTGAATCAGCGAGTCGGTAATCCATTGGGCGTTACGAAACTCGAAGGCGAGCGGCAGGTCTTTCAAGGACTTGTGGATACAGTCGAGATATCGCCGGTTGTCGTCTGTATAGTGATAGCTGTAGGGAAACTGAAACAAAACTGCCGCCAGCCGCCCGGCGCTTACAAGGGGTTCGATGCCCATTTTATAGACATCGGCGTTTTTCTGAAAGCCCGCGTCATCTATTTCATGGGTCAAACTCTGGTGAGCCTTGATGGAAAAGAGAAAATCCTCCCCCGTACCCGAAACCATGCGCTTGAGCATATCGGCCTTGGGCTGGGTGTAATAGGAAAAATTAAGCTCAACAGCCTTGAAATCCCTCTGGTACAATTTGAGGTAATCATTCGATGGGGTATTCTCCGGATAGTAAGGCCCCACCCAGTCCTTATAATAATAACCGCTGGTTAAAATCAGGATTTTTGACATAATCCTGATTATAAAGGATTTTCATGGTTTTTAGAAAGGCTTCGGGAGAAAAAATTCCGGGATGTATGGTGAAAGAATGGATTTTTTGTCCTATGGGCCTTCGTTTTTTGGGCGTTACCTGATAAGCCCAGGGGCTTTCAGGCCGGGCTATTCGGTACTCCGGCTCCGCCTTCGAAGGTTTTTGCCGCTAAAAAATCGCGGCAAAAACGCTTTGGCCAGCCATTTTTGAAAAAATGGCCGGCCATACCTCCTATCCCTAACGCGGATTATCGCGGATGTTCGTTTGAGCTTTCACGTTGATATGAATTATGTTACAGCTTTGTGATTGTTTGTGTTCGGTAGTTAATTTTACTGAAAAATCCAATATATTTCGAACCCGGGATTCCCTATCAGTGAAAATCAGCGTAATCATTGTTCAAATCTTTTCCCTCCATTGTTTATTTTAACAAATAGAGTGATATCAAAAACACGGGAATTTAATGAAAAAAAGCCATTTTTAATCCAAAAATCATGAAAAATCAGGCTAGGCCTGATTGTATTTGCCTTTTTGCTGTGTTAATTTGCAATGACCATCGCGTTAATAGCTGCTTTCAGCGCTCGCTTGTCAAACCCCTATAAAATCGGAGTCTTAAAAATGAAAAAAAATCTGAGTTTATCCATCATATTCGCGGCATTGGCATTTTCAGCCATGGCCCAGGAAGTGTCCCCTTCAGGCGCCTTTAACTATTCAGTGCCCATCGAAGTCCCACCCGGAACCGGGGGTATTCAGCCCAATTTGTCACTGAACTATAATTCCCAGGGTGGAAACGGTTTTCTGGGCATGGGTTGGTCACTGGGGGGCCTTTCGGTGATTACCCGTGACACCAGTTATGATGTGACCTGGAATGACAGTACCGACCACTTTGTTTATAACGGCCAGAAACTGATACCTGATAACAGTAACCCGGTTTTACAAAATACATTTTATACAGAGAATTATAATGGCCAGCGGATTCGGGTTGTTCGCGATGGAAATGGAGTTATCCAGACCTGGGAAGTGACCCAGAAGGATGGAACACGGATGATTTATGGCATGAGGCAGGATTTGCCAAATGGCGATGATGCTGATTCAGATGGTTATATTGCTGCTGTGGATAAAAACGGGGCAGCACGCTTGTGGGCCCTTCGCCAGGTGATTGATGTGAACGGCAATTATTATCTGGTGAGTTATAAGGAAGATACTGAGGGTGGTGATTATTATCCAGAGCGGATTGTTTATACACGCAATTCACTGATTGATAATGATAACAATGCCCGATATAAAGCGGTTATTTTTGGTTATGGCACTGATCGACAGGATCATGATGTGAAATATATTCCTTCCAAAGTTGATATGAATGAACGGATGGTATCGGTAGAAGTGCGGATAGGGACCGGAGTTGATGGTAGTGGCGGTAGTTTGGTTAGAAGCTATGCATTGGAGTATGATGCGGATTTGGTGCTTGGAACCAGCCGACTGGTTTCGGTGCAGGAGTTTGGGAGTAATGGAGGTGCCAAGCCGAAGACTGTGTTTGAGTGGGGTGATATTGTAGATAGTTTAATAGAAGGGATTTTTAATACATTTAAATCACAAGTTCTTGATAGCCCTAATAATTTCTATAATCTTCATACTGGAGATTTTAATGGAGATGGTAAAACTGATTTGCTACGAACTAGTCAGTATCCAGAGAAAAATCATTTGTGGTTATCTACAGGTGAAGGTTTTCAGGATATGGGGAATTTTTTCCCGAATGATGTAATTGAAGATTATTATGGAAGTAGAAATATTTTTTTAGGTGATTTTAATGGTGATGGGAAAACAGATATTTTACATACTTGTGAAGATAGTTCTAAAAATGGA
>JAFGWI010000184.1 GCA_016937215.1 Spirochaetales bacterium
AGGTTTTTTGTGCTGGTCATAAATACTTCGTATTTATTGCTCGCTAACGTGAATGCTCATTGGCATTCACTATATACATGCAGCCTAACCGGAAAAAATCCGGTAAAAAACGCTTTGGCCTGCAATTTTTTCAAAAATTGCAGGCCATGCCTCCTATCCCTAACGCATTTATAACCAAATTGTAATTTAGCTAAACAAATACTGATATTTTAGTTGTTTTAACCCCGCTTTTCGAATTAAGATAGTAATTTATTATATTATTGATAAATAAAAAACAGGGGTTTTGCCAATCTTAATAACATGGGCTTGAATGATGTTGAAAACAAGATAAATTTTCTATAGGCTAGGGATAATTATCAAAAAAGAGTAAATATTCCTGGCACCGAAATAAAGTATTTTCTATAATTTAACGAGAGACTGTTTTTTTTGAAAGGGTTTAGTTATATGAAAATGCATCATGTGGGTTTATGGGTTAAGGATCTGGAAAAGCAACGAGAATTCTATGAAAAGTTTTTCGATGTTTTTAGTGGCAAGCTCTATGTTAACAAATCCAGAGGGTTTCGATCCTATTTTCTTTACTTTGATTCCGGCGCGGCTATCGAGATTATGCATCAAGAAACATTGGCTGAATCCAGCCATTCCTATCAAGAAGCAGGCCACTTGGCCATTGATATGGCTGTTGCCGAAAGGGTTGACCTTCTAACCGATAAGATTAGAGCAGCTGGTTATCGCATTGTTTCTGAACCACGCATTACTGGCGATGGATACTATGAAAGTGTGGTGGCAGACCCTGAGGGGAACCTTATCGAGCTGGTGGCTGATCCTGGGCGTTAAGCTGCTGGAAAAAAGCGCTGAAGAATTATAGTCTCCAACGCTTTTTTTGTCTGATTCGCTTTGTTTTATTTTACAGGCCTGATTTTTTCCAAGGTACTTTTAATCACCTGGTCCATATTGTAGTATTTATATTCTGCCAAACGCCCGATGAAGATGTGGCTCTTTTTTTGTTCAAGAGTTTCCACTTCTTTCATGTATTTTTCCCGGGCCTCCATGTTTTCCTTGGTCATGACAACATAAAAGGGCTCGCCTGTGGCTTTGGGGTATTCAAAGCTGATGGTTGTTTTGGGTGATTCTTCACCGCTTAGATGTTTATATTCGGTTATTCGGGTCCAGTCGTAGTCGTTGGGATAATTTACAACCGATACTTCCTGGTACCATTCCTTGTCAATGGTTTTGAATACCAGATCCAAGGAGCGGTATTCCAGTTTACCGTATTTATAATTAAAAAAGCGGTCTAATTCCCCTGTGTAAATGGTGAGGCCGGCTTTAAAATCGTCCTTTATTTTAAAATAATCGGCACCCAGCATGAGGCTGATGTTTTCGTGATTCAGGATTTGTTCTACCATAGCCGTGTATCCTGGAATGGGTATTCCCTGGTACTGGTCGGAAAAATAGCGGTCGTCGCGGTTTTCTCGTACAGGAATGCGTCTGGCAACCTCGGCTGAAAGTTCTTCGGGGTCCCTCTCCCATTGTTTAATGGTATAGTTTTTGAAAAACATTTCGTAAAGGGTTTCGCCAACCTGGGATACCACAGCATCGCGGAAATTTCGGGGCGGGTTGTTAAATTTCGAGCGCTTTACTTCCTTGGCCAGAAAATCATTTACATCGTTGGTTGAAATGGAAGTTCCGTAAACTTTGTTAATGGTGTCGCGGTTAATAGGGAAGGGGATGAGCTGTCCATTGGCGTAGGAAAGCACCCGATGCTGAAAATAGCGGAATTCTGTGAATCGGTTGACATAATCCCAAACCTCTTTATGAATCGTGTGAAAAATGTGGGGTCCATAGGTGTGTACTGTAATTCCCGCGTTGTTTTTGTAGTCATGACAATGGCCGCCGATATGTTTATGCTGTTCAATAACCAGCACTTTTTTGCCTTTTTCAGCCAGATCACGGGCTGAAACACTTCCTGCCAATCCGGCACCTACTATAAGCACATCAAAATACATGGAATTCTCCTTTATTTTAAGTATCTGCAAGTTTTCTTGTCTTGTTTCCCCTTCTATTGTGGTTTTGTTTGGAAGGGGTTTTGTTTTTACGTGCCTCATATGGGCCCTTTAAAACTGGTTTTACTATAACAAAGGCCCTTTTCTTTGTCTATGCTGAGATTTTAGGCTGGAAAAAAGGGTAAAAATAATGATATTGCATTTTATAAATAGGATGAATGACCTAATGTACTAGGTGTTTGTGCATGTAAAGACCTTATTGTTCTTTAATGTGCTTCCTGGACCCTTTCATTCTTTCCCTCATCCAGGCGAGACAAGGCGGAATATATTCGGGAACCATCTGATGTTCAGCTGAAAAAATCATTAAATGCTTGTCTTGAGATTTAAGCAGTTCAAAAACCTTGCGGTTAAGTTCAACGCTGCTGTGGACATCCCGGTCAGCTGCCAGTAATAAAACAGGAACATTGTCGATTTTTGGGGCAATGATCTGGGGCGAACCGGCATCAATGGGGTTATCAGGAACAGGGCAGGCGCATGAAACAGCGCAGCTTATCATTTGGCCCTGAATCGAAGCTAGTGCCAAGGAAAGCAATCCACCCAGGCTGAATCCGAAGACTCCTGGATTTTGGCCATTGCTTTGGTGATGAGCCAGGTAATCGATGATGAATTTTAATTCACTCAGGGTGTGATCATAGAATTGATCCCATTTTTGTAAAATGGCTTTGAAATGTGACATAAAATCAGGATAAACCCTGCCGCGTTCGCCATGGTCCATGTATTCTGGCGCAATGACAGCCCAGCCCTCCTGTAAAAAAGCACGATGAATCGATAAGCCAAACCCGTAAGCGTCGATGCTTAACCAGTTTTCGGTTTTATCGGTGATTCCGTGAAGAGAAATAACCCAGCCGCGGATTTCGCCCTTGGGTTTGAGCATATGAACGGGAATTTGCTTTCCTGGTTCTGGTTGCAGATAGTGTTTTTCGTAATTGTGGGGGTGGAAAAAATCATTATTCAAAATGGGGGACGTCATGGTGATCTCCTGAGGCAATAGTCTGTTGTGAAGAATAATCTTTGAAGCCCGATTTGATCAAGAGTGAAGTTATAAAATTTTTAGGGATTTTCCCTCATTCGGTGGTGAATTTAGCTAATTTCTTAGATTATTTTGAGTTGAGTTTCTTTTAAAAGTGAAATTTTGAAAGAATTATGAAAATTAATGATAAATTATTTCATTTCCGGATAGTAAGTTGTTTATATATTGCTGCCGACAAATTGCAAATGCCGGGAGTTTTACAATTCGATTTGTTAAGAAAATGCGATTTGTTAAATCACCTTCTCTATTGTTCTATAATATAAAAAATTACTATTTTTGTGCGGGAAATGGGGTTTCCTTTTTGTTTTTTTTGTTTTTCCGGGGGGCTTTGATAATTTTTGATATCAAGATTTTGGCAATGAGATAAAATTCATTTGTTAAGCAAGCAGGACTTCCTGGTTTTTTCCGCGTTAGGGATTGGAGGGGTGAGGAGGTTTTTTTCAAAAAACCGACGAAAAGCTTTTTGCCGCGTTTTTAGCGGCAAAAACTTCGGAGCGTTAGCGGAGCCCTGCAAAGCCCGGCCTGCCATGCCCCTGGGCGGCAGGTAACGCCCAAAGTTTCGGGTAACATTTCTTGACAGCTTTAGTGTTTAGTTTATAATAGCTATCATGAAAAACAAAGTAAAGTCTGCTTACAAGGGCTTTGGCCTTAAAAACATATTTTCATCCTTTGAAAAATCGACCCAATTACCTGCTTTGACCAGAGATATTCTCAAAAATAAAAGCAATCGGGAAATGTTTTTGGAGCATGAAGAGATTAAACTGGAGCCTGATTATAAACCCCAAAAGGGGGGCATCTCTCAGTTGAATCAGCTGAAAAAGCGTTTGATGTACCGATGGAACAAGGCTGTTGCCGGGTTTCGGGGGCATTTTCCAGTGTTTCTGGCTGTTTCGGCTTTTTTGATTTTTTTAAATATCACCACAGGCAGTCATCATCCCTGGGCCTATTACCCCATTTTTGGCTGGGGAATCGGGGTGTTGAGTCATTTTCAATCATTACGAAACAGAAAACGTGAAATGGAGGAAATCCTTCCGTTAAAAGGTATTTCAAGTGATGATCTTCTGCGTATTCGAAAAATCCAGAAATCCACATCAGGATTCCGTGATCATTTAATGGTTTATGTTTCGGTCATTGGTTTTTTATTCGGTATCAATCTTATCACATCGGGTTTGTCGCCCAGCTGGTTTATTTATCCGGCGGGGGGTTGGTTTATTGGTTTGTTTGCTCATTTTAATTCATATATTGGCTAC
The DNA here is from genome assembly GCA_016937215.1 of Spirochaetales bacterium. Lineage (GTDB taxonomy): Bacteria > Spirochaetota > Spirochaetia > SZUA-6 > JAFGRV01 > JAFGWI01. The sequence goes on from JAFGWI010000184.1 coordinate 4,341, forward strand.
AAGCGAAGCCAGCTGTCGCAATTGGATCATCAATTCCAGATTGAATCCAGTGAAATTCCGAAAACAGAAGTGAAATCTCAAAAACAGAAAATTTCCAACCGGGTTTTTGAAAAAGCGAGGGTGCTCAAGGAAAAACTCTTTTCTCAGTGGCGGGAGAATAAGGATTTACAAATGCTATGGGGGGAAGAAGCGCCGGATTTGTTGAACCACTATATCCAACAAATTTCCGAGTTATGCGAAAGGGAAGCCGAGCTTACTGAATTGCTTCAGGAAATTAATGCCGAAGAAAAAGATAAGAAGCTGGCTGAGCTGGAAGAGAAACTTGGGAAGGCCAATAATCCCATGCTTGTCAAGGAATATGAAGGGGCGATCGAACAAACAAAGCATCATATAAAGGCTTTACGAACCATCGCGGAACAAAAGGAATTGATTGTTTTGCGAATCGACGCGGCGGTTTCCTTGTTGGAACAAATGCAGCTGAGTGCCGCGCGAATGCAGGGAATTGACAAAATGGCCGAGAATCAGAGCTTGCAGGAGCTTAAGGCAAAGACCAGGGAATTATCCGATTATCTTGATGATCTTGAAACAAGTTACAACGAGCTGGATTTATAATTTTCAGGTTTTTTATGGGCCTGGTTTGTTGAAAATTAGCCCATGGTCACATTTAAAATTTAATGGGAACTGGTTGCTGATTGATTAAAATTACTGGTATTTCTGAGGCATATGTTTTTTGCTGTATCCTGTTAAGACCAGGGATAGCAAGTCCATAGGTGAACAGGATTATCGCGTTTTGGCTGAAATCTGAAGTGGAGTGCTTTCGAGTTCAAGATTGAAAAAATCATCGTTGAAAATGGTTTAATGCATGATTTTTTGAATCAACTGCCTGCTGTTTTTAACATCAACCTTGCGAAAAATATTATAGGCATGTTTTTTTACTGTGGTTAATGAAATACAGAGAACCACCAGTAGATTATCCATGGCTCATTTTTATAATAATTGCAGCTATTAATCAATATCTTCCGGAATGTCATGGCTAATCAATAGTGGGTAAAAAAGTCCGACATTTTAAAACAGCCACTCTGGTATGACTTCCCCCGTTCAAAATTCCGGTTATATCTATTAACTCACTGTAAAGGTTAAATCATCCGGGATGATTGAATGATCAATGCATCCCGGAATGGATTGTTGAAGGCTTTTAAAGTCAGTTTCAATGGGTTTCGTAATATGGAAAATCTGATCCATGACTTTAAAGCTATTTTTTATTCAAGTATGAGATAGGCCCCATAGGTTACCACATGGTAAGTATCTCCCGCTCCTTCAGTAATATCAATTTTTCTGAAATGTGAGACCCCACTAAAATAAATGTGATAAACACTTCCCTCGGAAATTGATTTTGATTGGATTCTGGCTGATTTTTTTTGATTTGGTAGTAAGAAAAAGTATGATTTTGGACAGCTTTGGGGTGAGAAAAAGTATGATTTTCTGGTTTTAAGCTTTGGAGGTATCAGGAGCTGCCGGAAAAATGCGGGTGTGCCAATATATCAGGTTTTCAGGGAGTACCAGGTTATATTTTCTTTTTTAATGGGCCCGTTTTCGGCGGATTGTAGAGAGTTTTCTGCAAAATAAAGAGCTGTTCTGTAAGTATTACCGGCACCCAGGTCCGGGATCGTGCAAAGGTTTAGAATTCTAGTACAAGCTTTTTATTACACCCTTTAGCCCTGTAACCAAATTGCAGGGCTAAATCTGAAGAAACCGATGCCGTTTTTTTAAAGCCTTGACCTTTACTCAGGAATCACAGCCGTTTTTTTTGGCACAGATTTGTATTCTTCCATTGTCAGCCGAAATGGCCAGCTTTTTGGCGTCAGGATATTCAAATAGATAATTGGCCACAGCGGACATTACTTCCTTTTCAAAGCTACGTTCTAGATTTCTCACGCCGAAACGCAGGCTATACCCCAGCTCCAGGATGTAATCCAGAAAAGTGGAATTAAAATTGATTTCTATGCCCTTTTTCTCGAAAATCTTTCCGGCGCTTTTAACAATCAATTGCTCCAGTATTCGCCGCGCTGTTGGTTTGTCGATGGTGTCGAAAATAATGACTTCATCAATACGATTAACGAATTCCGGGGGAAAGATCTTTGTTAACTCCACGTCGTCATTGGTGACCGCGGATGCGAACCCCACAGGGCCGGACCCGAGACCCAAGGCGTTGGATGTCATGATAATGGTGACATTGGAAAACCAGATTTCATGGCCTACTGAATCGGTTATTTTTCCTTCATCAAATATCTGAAGGAATATTTTCAGAACTTCAGGATGGGCTTTTTCGATTTCATCGAGCAAAAGCAGACAAGATGGGTTTTCCGTTATTTTTGAATGGAAAAAGGATACTTCGTTATAGCCCACGTATCCGGGAGGTGAGCCGAGGAGTTTAGAAACTGAATGGGACTCGGTAAATTCGCTCATATTTAGCGTGAAGAGTTTTTTTGAAGAACCAAACAAAAACATGGCCAGTTGTTTGGCTAAAAATGTTTTACCCACACCGGTTGGGCCGGCAAAGAAGAAAACACCGTCGGGTTGTTCAGGACGTAAATCCAGTTTTTGCTTGTTTAAACGGATGATTTTGGAAATCTTGTCTATGGCTTTGTCCTGACCAAAAATCCTTTCCTTTAAATAGGATTCCATTAACAGGAGCTGGCGCCCCTTATCTTCTTCGGTTTCAATGAATTTGATACCCACAAATTCACCTACAATATTCTTGACGGTCAACTCGTCCACTTCCTTTATGCCGGACAAAGCGCATCTAGAAAAAACATTTTCAAAAATATCTATGGCCTTGTCAGGAAACACCCGATTCTTTATTTCCTGATCGGCAAGCTCGACAATCATATCAATGTACTTGTCTTCAATACTTAAGCCATAGTGTTTTTCCATTTTGGGTTTAAGTCGTTTTAAAATATGGGTTGTTGCCTCTTTGCCCAATTCTTCTACGGTTACTTTGTAAAAACGCCGGTCCAGGGCCGCGTCTTTCTGTATATAGGCTTTATATTCATCAGCTGTTGTTGCACCAATACAGCGAATTTCGCCTCGAGCCAATGCCGGCTTCATGATATTCGCCGCGTCGATGGTGCCGCCTTCTGTGGCGCCTGCTCCCAGGATATTATGAAACTCATCGATAAAAAGAATGATATCGTCCCGCTCAATTATTTCGTCCATAATTTTTTTTAAGCGGATTTCAAATTCACCCCTGTATTTGGTTCCGGCCACCAGCATGCCCATATTGACTTCGATAATTTGCATTTTTTTGAAAAATTCCGGAACATCCCCGCTGACGATTTTCAAAGCCAAACCCTCGACAATGGCGGTTTTTCCCACGCCGGCTCGGCCCACAATCACCGGGTTGTTTTTTTTAATTTTAAAAAGAATTTCCAGTATGGCCTGTATTTCCTTATCACGGCCAAGAATATCATAAAGCTTGCCTTGGGAAGCGAGTTTAGTCAAATTTCGGCCGAATTTTTCAACAAAGAGTTCCTGGTTTTTATTGTCCTGTTTCTCAGCCGCTTCTTTATCATTGGTCTTGATTTTGCCATTATTCCCCTTTGGTGTAAAAACAGCTTTTTTCGCGGCATAGCTGACCGATTTGAGGTCTTTGTCCGATAGTGCCTCGCCGTTCTTTATTTCCTCTGGCCTTTCTCGCTCCAAACGGTCTCTTTCATCAATGGCTGGTTGATAATCAGGATGAAATTTTATCACCTTCTTCTGTACCTCATAAGCCTTTCTGTATAATTCCATATGATCAAAAACAAGGCCGATATTATGAAGCGAATATTTAAATTCCGCGTCTTTTTCAATAGCCAAAGTATAAAAATATAAAGCTGTCGGATAATCATTGTCGCGGTAATAAAGGATTCCCATGCTGTTAAGGGCGTTCAGATAATCAGGACTAAAGCTTAAAACAGTGTATAACAATTCCTTTGCCTTTTCTGTTTCGCCCCGGTCCTTGTAAATGGTTGAAAGATTATAATAGGGATATTTGTAGGATTTGTAAGCTTCAATACAGCGTATAAAATAATTTTCCGCCTGGGAATAATCATTCTGCTCCATATAATAAACACCCAATTCGTTTAAGGCAGGATGATAATCCGGTTTCAGGGCAATGGATTTCTTGAACCAGTCTCTGGATTCATGACGTTTTTCATGGTCATCGGGAAAAAGCCGAATCAGACTAATGCCAATGTTATAATAAGCCCAGTAATATTCGCTGTCGATCTCTATGGATTTTTTATAACATTCAATCGCCCTGTTATATTGATTTTGATCAAAATAAACATTACCCAATTCATTCCAGGCATTGGCATCGTTGGGAATAATATCGAGGCTTCGCTCCAGATATTTAGTAGCCTGTTCCCAGTTTCCCCGAGTGGACTCGATTTTTGCCATTTTTTGAAGTGTCTGATGATTGCTGGAATCGATTTTAAGGATCTCTTCAAAGAGCTCCATGGCATGGGAATAGTCATTCTTGTAGAAGAAATTATTGGCCTCCTCAAAGAGCCGATCAACATCTTTAGGCATTATCTACCTCCACTATTAATATTATAAAAAACCAGAAATTTTGCCAATGAATGAATCAAAAAAGTGATTTTTATGATGAAATTTATTGATGGAAGCAGATGGGTCAAAACACCGGCTCTCCTTCCTGCCTTTCTTCGGCTCAAGGCCCATTCAGGAAAAGCCCTGTCACCATGATTCTGAGCCAGGCGGAAATCAAGCGGAAAATCGTGAATTAAAAAAAAAGCCGCCTGAACTCCCAGGCGGCTAAAAAGCTTGTCAAAAAGAGAGACTATCTTTTGATTGAATAAAAGGTTTTAATTCCAGGATACTCTGAGTAACCTTCCAGCATATCCTCGATTCTCATAAGCTGATTGTATTTAGCAACACGGTCGCTTCGTGACATGGAACCGGTTTTGATTTGACCGGCTTCAAGGGCCACAACCAGGTCCGCGATAAAGGCGTCTTCGGTTTCACCGCTTCGGTGAGAAACAATGGCTGTGTAACCGGCTTTTTTAGCCATTTCCACTGCTTCGAAGGTTTCGGTTAAGGAACCGATCTGATTAACCTTAATTAAAATGGAGTTGGCAATTCCCTTCTCAATACCGGTTGACAGTCTCTTTGTATTGGTTACGAAAAGGTCGTCACCAACAAGCTGAACCCTGTCACCAATCTTGTCGGTTAGGTATTTCCAGCCTTCCCAGTCGTTTTCATCCATACCATCTTCAATAGAGATAATAGGATATTTTTTGGTCCAGTCGGTCCAGTAATCAGCCATTTCCTGGCTGGAAAGTTCACGGCCATCGGATTTTTTGAAAACATATTTTTTCTTGGCCTTGTCATAGAATTCAGAAGAAGCAGGATCCAGTGCAATCAGAACATCTTCCCCTGGCTTGTAATTGGCTTTTTCAATGGCCTTAAGAATAACTTCACAAGCTTCTTCGTTGGATTTCAGGTTGGGAGCAAAGCCGCCTTCATCACCAACCGCGGTTGAATAGCCTTTTTCGGACAATACCTTTTTAAGATTGTGGAAAACCTCGGCTGTCATCCGAACAGCTTCGCGAATGCTTTTAGCGCCAACAGGCATAACCATGAATTCCTGAAAATCAACAGAGTTGTCAGCATGAGAACCACCGTTAATGATGTTTGCCATTGGAACAGGCATTAAGGAAGAATGGTATGAGCCAAGATATTTAAATAACGGAAGATTCAGGTAGCTTGCGGCAGCTCGGGCAACAGCCATTGAAACACCCAGAATGGCATTGGCGCCCAATTTGCTTTTGTTTTCCGTGCCATCCAGTTCGATCATGGTTCTGTCTATCTGGACCTGTTCCAGAGCATCGTAACCAACCAGTTCCTTGGCAATAGTATCGTTTACATTATTTACCGCGTTCAGAACACCTTTGCCCATGAATCGGCTTTTGTCACCGTCGCGTAATTCAACAGCCTCGTGTTCGCCAGTGGAAGCTCCTGAAGGAACAGCTGCCCGGCCCATGGAACCGTCTTCAAGAATAACTTCAACCTCAACAGTAGGGTTTCCCCGTGAATCAAGAATTTCTCTTGCTTCAATCACTTCAATAAAACTCATATAATTCTCCTTAAATCTATTTAATTTCTTACGGAAAATGAAAAGCTTCAGTTTCCACAGAATTGAGATGCACAATTTATCCCTTTAAAGCTATGACTATCTAACGAAAAAGCCTCTTTTCTGTCAAGGGGCAGAAGTTAAAAACAGCCATTCACGGTCATAAAATCATGTGAATACAAAATTCAAACCATCAAGATGTTTGAATATTCCAGATTGCCTTGAATATGGGCCTGGCAGGCTCTGAAGCAAGTTATGCCAGTATGCCCTTTAAAGCTGGTTTTTTTTGCAATTCCTCTTCCAGAGCTTCTGCCCTCTGGGCATTTACATAAGCAGGGTCCTGAAAACTGTAACGGAATTTACTGTGAATGTCATAACTTCCCTGAAGCAAAGCATAGGCATCCTCTGTCATCACCAATTCCTCGTCGGTGGGTATCACAAAAACCTTGACCCGGGAATGATCGGCTGAAATCAGGGTTTCCGCGTTGGAGGTGCGGGAAAGCTCATTTTTTTCAGGATCAAGAATAATTCCCAGGTCCTCAAGGCCCTCCAGAGCCTTAGCCCGGTGAATCGAGCTTCGCTCACCAACCCCTGCTGTGAAGACAATGGCATCCACCTGTCCGAGGGAAGCATAATAAGCCCCAATGTATTTTTTAAGCCGATAGCCCTCAAGATCAATGGCCAGCTGGGAACGGGAATCACCCTCGGCTGCTGCCTGAATAATATCGCGCCGGTCGGTTTTATCACCGGAAATTCCCAGGACCCCGCTTTTTTTATTCAGTATTGTTTCCATTTCCCTGGCAGAACGGTTTTCCTTCTGCATGATGTAAAATCCGATGGCCGGATCATGATCGCCGGCACGGGTGCCCATGACAAGACCTTCCAAAGGCGTAAAACCCAGAGAAGTATCGTAGGACAAACCCTTTTTGACAGCATTAATGCTGGAACCATTTCCTATGTGCAGACAGATGAGATTGACATCCATGGGGTCTTTTTTCAAAAGAACCGCTGCCCTTTTGGCCACATAGAGAAAGCTTGAACCATGAAAACCATATCTTCTGATACCATATTTTTCATACCACTCATAGGGCAGGGCATACATATACGAAGAAGCCGGCATGGTCTGGTGCCAGGCTGTGTCCATGATAGCGCAGTGAGGAATATCGGGCAAAACAGCTTGGGCGGCCTCGATTCCTGTAATATTGGGAGGATTATGCAAAGGCGCGAGATCAGCCAGAATGCGGAATGTTTGCAAAGCCTCGGGAGTGATCACCACAGACTGGGCGAATTTTTCTCCGCCATGAACAACCCGGTGACCCACAACATCAATCTTTTTTACCTCGCTGAGAACACCCTGGTCAGCCCCCAGTATGAGCCGTGAAATCTGCTCGATGGCATCCTTGTGGGAAGGGCAGCTGAACAGGATTTCCTCTGTCCCCTGATTCAAAACATAATGCTGAATAAAAGACCCATCCTGGCCGACCCGTTCCACCACACCGCGACTTAAAATGGTTTTGGTGAGCCAGTTATATAATTGGTATTTTACCGAAGAACTGCCACAATTGAGCGTTAAAATGTTCATATATCCTCCTGATTTTTCTGATAAAACTCCGTAAATGGGGAAAGTCTTAATCAAAACACTATCCATTATAGGCAATTTTCTGCCAAAGCATCAACGACAACAACGCCAATATCCAAGGATTTTTTGGATAATCAGCAATGCTTTTCATGAAACCTTCAATTATGTAGCATTATAATGAACATATTGATACACAGGGGCGCTCCCGGCTGCTAAATGCAAGAGGAATCTGCCGGATTTTAAGCTAGGCCCTTGAAATGTTTCACCCCAAGCAGCCGGGCCGGGCTTTGCGAGGCTCCGGCTCCCGCCTCCGACCGCCCAGGGCGCGAAATAGTCGCGCCCTGGGCGTTACCTGCGCTGGTTTTGAAAAACCAGCTTGGTCCTCTCCAATCCCTGCGCCTGCGCCCGCGCCAAAAATACCTGGTCACAACCAGGTCGGATCGGACACAAGTGACAGACCTTAAGTGAAGCCGAGTTTTTGCGGGATGAAAGCCGCGAACAATTCAGGCTATATACTCGAATGGGATCAAGGAAAACCCTGAATTATATTCACAGGTCCTGAAACTGCTAAAAACCGAGAGCCTGATTGATATATCCCTGTTTTCACATCTGGTTTTTAATCCGCAAAACAAAGGTGGTTAGTTCAGGATCCTTTTGGCTTTCCACAAACAAATCGCCTCCCAATAACCGGGCTGCCAAACGGCTGAAAGTTAAACCCAGTCCGAAATTCTGACCTTGTTTGTACTGGCTCTTAAAAAACTTGTTGAAAATTTTTTCTCGATACTCTTCTTCAATAAAGGATCCTGAATTCTTCAGACGGAATTCCATAATTGAATCATTGCCAGGTAAAATTTCCATGGAAATGACACCCTTTGCGGGTGTAAATCGAAGCGCGTTGGCCAAAAGATTTCCCAGTATTTGCAAAAAAAGCCCCTTTTCAGAGTTAATTTCAAAATTTTCATCAAGTGACGTAATTATTTGAAAATTCCTGTTTGTAAATTGAATCCGGGAAACAAGAAAAGCCAGTTCTTCACGAATACAAGGCAGTAATTTGAAGAATGAAAGCTGTAAATCCAGCGAGGTTTTTTCAAAACAGGAAATGTTTAATATGTTCATGATCATGCTTTGAATCTGCCACACTCCGAATTTGGCCAGATTCATTCCTTTTGATTTTATGGCATCCTCTTCAAAAACCTTATCATCAATCACATCAAGGCCCATGGAGATATTCTGAAGCGGGTTTTTCAAATCGTGGACAATCATTTCCAGATACAATTGATTTAACTGGCTCAATTTTTTTCGCTCAAGGGCCTGGGGTATCAATCGAGCGAGTTCTTCCTGTTTAAAAGGCTTGGTCAGGTAATCAAAAGCCCCTTTTTTCATGGCCTCCACAGCTGTTTTTATGTCATTTTGCGAAGTAAGCATGATCACCTGCAAGTGGGGAAAGGAAGACAAGAGTTCTGGCAGGGTTTCCAGTCCTGAAGGCCCTTCTCCCAGATCAATGTCCAAAAGCAGAATATCCACATCAGGATGCCTGCTTAAGTAGTTAACCGCCTCTTCTTTGCAAGCTCCAAGGGCTGTCCTGTGACCATCCAATTCAATCAAATTCGAGGTAATGAAACCAAAATTTTCATCATCATCTATCAGAAGGATATGGGCATGGTTTTGATTTTCTGCTTCCAAAATAATTACTCCGTGATCATACTCTTGTCATTATGCGCTAATTGTAAACTTCGCTTCTGTATTAATCAAGCCACATTTCTCGGAGAATTTAGTTAATATCTTATATTAAAAGAAATAAAGATGGCTATCCCTTTGCTCGCATTATGATTGGAAATCATGAATCAATTATTCTGGTACTATCGGCCATTATACAGGCCATGATGTGCTGCTACAAAAGCCGATCAGGGAAATAATTTTTATATTCAGCGTGAAAAGTAAATTTTTTTGTATTTGTTTAGCTTAAACAGAAATCACAATTTTTAGCGTTAAGGATTGTAATAATAGCAAGTTATTTTTTCAAAAATGACTTGCTAAAACCCAGAGGCGCGCTTTTTTCGCGCCG
>JAFGWI010000185.1 GCA_016937215.1 Spirochaetales bacterium
ATTATCCGGCAGAAAACGCTTTGGCTTGCAATTTTTGAAAAAATCGCAAGCCATGCCTTCTATCCCTAACGTGTTAGTAGCCGAATTACGATTTAGCTAAACAAGTACAATTGATAAAGTCATTCATCAACTTCGGGTTTTTGAACAGCCCAGTGAAGAGGAATTCGTATCAGCTTGTGACAGCACCTTTACTAGCCGATGAAACCAGGCGTGAATATTTATAGAGTGCTCCATGGGTATAATCAATCTCTTTGGGTTTCCACATCGCTCTACGTTTTTCAAGTTCTTCGTTGCTCAGGGCAACAGATAGCTCCTTATTATGCGAATTGATGGTAATCATATCACCGTCCCTGAGTAGTCCGATCGTGCCGCCGACCTGGGCTTCCGGCGCGATATGCCCAACCACCATGCCATGGCTGCCGCCTGAAAAGCGCCCGTCGGTAATCAGGGCCACATCGTGCAACAAACCTGCGCCGGCAATGGCAGCTGTTGGGGCAAGCATCTCCCGCATTCCAGGTCCACCTTTGGGGCCCTCGTGACGGATCACAACAGTGTCGCCTTTTTTGATTTGTCCGTGAAGTATGGCGTCCAAAGCCATTTCCTCGTTTTCAAAGACCCGCGCGGGGCCGGTGTGAACCACTTCTGAAAGGCCGCAGGTTTTTAACACAGCTCCTTCAGTGGCCAGATTCCCTTTAAGAATAACAATAGGACCGGTTTTTTTGACAGGTGATGAAAAATCATAAACAATATCCTGATTATCGAGACCTATCTTAACACCCTTCAGATTTTCCGCTATGGTTTTTCCTGTCACGGTCAGGGCATCACCGTGGAGCATGCCTTTATCCAGAAGCATCTTCATTACCATCTGAATTCCGCCGACTCTATAAAGATCCTCCATCACGTATTTCCCGGCTGGCTTCATATCGGTGAGTATGGGGGTTGTGTCTGAAAAATGATTAAACTCTTCGATGGAAAGGTCAACCTGGGCTTCTCTGGATAGTGCCAAAAGATGGAGCACCGCGTTTGTTGATCCTCCCAAGGCCATGACCACGCGGATAGCATTCTCAAAGGCTTTTTTGGTCATAATATCCCTTGGTTTGATGTCCTTTTCAATGCACAGAGCAAGGGCATCGGAGGCTTCCTTGAGTTTATCCACAATTTTCGGGTCTTCAGCGGGAACTGAGCAGGAACCCGGCACTGCCATTCCCATGGCTTCCATGGCCGAAGCCATGGTGTTGGCTGTGTACATACCTCCGCAGGCTCCTGGACCGGGACAGGCTGAGCATTCTATTTCATGACGTTCCTTTTCGGTGATTTTACCGGCTGAATAGGCCCCGACTGCTTCAAAAGCCGAGACAATGTCGACTTTTTTGCCATTATGGTTTCCCGCGCGAATCGTGCCGCCGTACATAAAAACGCTGGGCAGGTTTAGCCTTGCCATAGCCATCACTGTACCGGGAATGGTTTTGTCACAACCGCCGATGCCGAAAATCCCGTCCATCTGGTGCCCGCGTATAACCAGTTCTATCACATCGGCAATGGTGTCCCGGCTGATAAGGGAGCATTTCATGCCTTCATGGCCCATGGCTTCGCCGTCGGTGACCACAAAGGTGTTGAATTTCAGGGGCATGAGATTGCTCGCTTTCAAGAATTTCTTGACCTCAAGGGCAAAATCATCGAGATGAATATTACAGGGCGTAACATCACTGCCAGCGCTGGCCACTCCTATAATGGGCTTTTTGAAATCCTCATCCTTGAAGCCCACTGCTCTCAGCATGGCGCGGTTAGCGGTTCTTTCAATGCCCTGAGTCATGTTTTTACTATGTTTGTTTAATCCCATATTATACTCCCGTAAACTGGTTTAAGTAGGGAAGCTCCTGATATTTTTTTTCAATCGCTTCTTTATTGGAAAGCAATTCAGCCATGCTGTCCCATTTTCCGTCTAACAGGGATTTGAGAGAGCTTTGTGGCATTTGAAAGGGGAACTTTTTGCCGCTAATTTTAACAAGTTGATCTTCAAGATCAATACTTACAGATGAATCAGGATCTGATTGAAAGGTCTTGATAAAATCATCATAGGACTGACCCTCAATTACAACTGCCGGAAAACCCAGGCTTACACAGTTGCCCGCGAAAATCTCGGCAAAGGACTGGCCGATAATGCCCCTGAAACCAAATCGGTACAATGCCTGAGGCGCATGCTCCCGTGAGGAACCGCAGCCAAAGTTTCGTCCAACAATCAGAATTGGGGAATCCTCTGCCTTGGCTGTGTTTAGCGGATGCTCCAGCGCCTTTCCCTTGCTATCAAAGCGCTGGTCAAAAAAAGCGTATTTTCCCAAGCCGTCAAAGGTCACGCAGCGCATAAAACGCGCAGGTATGATGCGGTCTGTATCAATGTCGTCACCTGCTAAGCGTAAGGCCCTTCCCGTGATTTTTTTTATCTCATTTGCCATTAAATCACCTCCCGTAAATCAACTAGCTCGCCCTTGACAGCCGCCGCGGCCACCATGGCCGGGCTCATCAATAGGGTTCTTCCTGTGGGTGAGCCCTGGCGACCGATATAATTACGGTTAGAGGAGGACGCGCATACCTGGTCGCCTACTAACTGATCGTCGTTCATCCCGAGGCAAATGGAACATCCGGCTCCTCTCCAGCTAAAACCGGCAGCCTCAAAAATCTTGTCCAGACCTTCTTCTTCAGCCTGTTTTTTTACCTGAACAGAACCAGGTACGACAAAAGCAAAAACATCTTTATGTACTTTTTTGCCTTTAATAAATTGGGCAGCTTCCCGCAAGTCGGAAATTCGGCCATTGGTGCATGATCCGATAAAAGCCACTGAAATTTTCTGGCCCAAAAGGGATTGGCCCTCCTTTAGTTGCATGTGCTCAAGGGCTTTTTGGGCAGTGGCTTTTTCATCAACTGAAAAACGATTTAGGGCCGGAATGCTTTTGCTCACTTCCAGGGCATGGCCCGGATGAATCCCCCAGGTTATCATAGGGGCCATATCGGACACATCGATGTTCACCACATCATCGTAATGGGTATCCGGGTCCGAGGCCAGTGATTTCCAGAATCTTATTGCCCTGTTAAAAGCTTCGCCTTGAGGGGCGAACTTTCTTCCTTTAAGATAGTCAAAGGTTTTCTGGTCCGGGTTGATGTAGCCAAAACGGGCGCCGCCCTCAATGCTCATATTGCACACTGTCATGCGTTCTTCCATGGTGAAATTTTCAATCACTTCGCCGCCATATTCATAGGCATAGCCGATGCCGCCTTTTACGCCAAGAACCTCGATGATTTTAAGAATAACGTCCTTGGCATAAACCCCTTTTTGGAGTTTGCCGCTGACATTAATCCGTCTCACTTTGGATTTGTTCATGGCCATGGTCTGGGTCGCAAGAATGTCACGCACCTGGGAGGTTCCGATACCAAAGGCAATGGCGCCAAAGGCCCCGTGTGTGGCTGTGTGGGAATCGCCGCAGGCTATGGTCATGCCAGGCTGGGTGAGGCCCAATTCCGGCCCTATGATGTGAACAATCCCCTGATAGGCGGTGGACAAATTAAAAAAACTGATTTTATAGTCAGTTGTGTTGCTTTCAAGAGCTGCCAGCATTTTTTCGGCCAGTTCGTCCTGAAATGGGCGCTGACGGTTTTTTGTGGGCACAATATGGTCTACTGTGGCAAAGGTCCGTTCCGGATGCAGCACCTTAACGCCCCTTTCCTTGAGCATGGCAAAGGCCTGAGGCGATGTGACCTCATGAATCAAATGAAGCCCAATGAAGAGTTGGTCCTGTCCCGATGAAAGGGTTTTGACCTTGTGCATGTTCCAGACCTTGGTGAATAAACTCTCTCCCATAAATGACCTCCCTAGGATGAAACCGCGTCGTTTTTCAGAATCAAAACCTTGCCTGTTCGCACAGTTTCGAGGATCTCGAATTTTTCCAGTAATTTGTGAAAAGCATTAATCCGTGAGGATTCATCGGTAATCTGAAAAGAAACAGAACTCTCGCCCATATCCAGAGGCTTGGCGCCGAACACGTGGGCATACTGAAACAATTCGGTGCGCTGCTCAAGGGTGCATTTCACTTTTATCAAAGCCAGTTCCCGCTGAATACTGTCACCAGCTGTATTGTCCTGGGCGTGAACCACATCGATCAGCTTGTTCAGCTGTTTGAGAATTTGTTCCAGAGTGGCAGGATCACCACTGGCTGTGATAATCATTCGTGAGAAATGGGGATTATCTGCCGGGGAAACCACCAGCGAATCAATATTATAGCCGCGCTTGGCAAAAACCAGGGCAATACGTATCAATACACCGGGCTTGTTACTTACATACAAACTGATGAGGTGTTTTTCATTGCTTTCCATCATGTGCTTCCTTTCGGTTTTTCAAGTTTTGTTTTAGGTGGTTCCAGTAGCATTTTATCCAGGCTCGCGCCAGCCGGAATCATGGGAAATACATTATCTTCCTTTATTACCATGGCATTGATAAGGCAGGGGCCTGCTTTATAATCTAGGGCTTCCTGTAATTTGGCAGTCACTTCTTCGGGCTTTTCGATCAGAATGCCCTTGGCTCCGTAGGATTCGGCCAACTTTACAAAGTCCGGGTTTCCTTCCAGGTCTACGCCAGAGAGGCGGTTGTCGTAAAACAGGTTTTGCCACTGGCGCACCATGCCAAGATAATTGTTATTGACGATCAGGATCTTGATCGGCAATTTGTGAATCACCGCAGTGGCTAATTCAAAAAGGGTCATCTGGAATCCGCCATCGCCTACTATAGCGATTACCAAATCACCGGGTTTGGCAAACTGGGCGCCTATGGCCGCGGGAAAACCAAAACCCATGGTTCCTGCTCCGCCCGATGAAATCCATTTAAAGGGTTCATCGGTTTTATAAAACTGGGCAGCCCACATCTGGTGCTGGCCCACATCGGTTACAACCGTAGCCTTTCCCTTGCTCAGTTTATAAATTTCATCGATTACATGTTGTGCCGTGAGCCCGCCTGATTTATCATAGTGAAGGGGAAAATCCTTTTTCCAGCCCTCAATTTTTTTATGCCAATCGGAATAATCACCAGGCTTGACCAGAGGCCCCAGCTTTTGAAGCACACCCTTGGCATCCCCGATTAAGGCACAATCCACCTTGATCATCTTGTTAATTTCCGCCGGGTCAATATCAATATGGATCTTTTTGGCATTCACGCAAAACTCATCTAATTTACCGATAATGCGGTCATCCCAGCGTGAACCAATGGACATAATCAAATCGCAATCAACCACCGCTTTGTTGGCATAGGCGGTACCATGCATTCCCAGCATGCCCAGACTCAAATGATGGGTTTCAGGAAAAACGCCCTTGCCCAAAAGGGTATTGGTCACTGGAATTTTCAGTTTTTCCGCCAGAAAACGCAGCTCATTTTCAGCGCCGGAAATCAATGCCCCGTGACCAGCCAGAAAAAGAGGCCGTCTTGCTTCAGAAATCAGTTTGGCAGCGTATTCCAGATCCTCAGCAGTATACAAATTGGGGTTTTTATAACCAGGCAGATTGATTTCTTCATCCTTTACCTCGACCAGGGCTGATGACACATCCTTTGGCATATCAATAAGAACCGGTCCAGGGCGGCCGGTTGTGGCAATATGAAAGGCTTCCTTCATAATGCGGCCAATTTCGTTAGGGTTTTTCACCAGATAGGAATGCTTGACAACAGGGTAGGAAATGCCGGTCACATCAGCCTCCTGAAAAGCATCGAGCCCCAGATTCCAGGTGGTCTGCTGGCCAGAAACAATAATCATGGGAACCGAATCCATTTGCGCTGTCATGATGCCCGAAATCGTATTTGTCGCGCCTGGACCGGAAGTTACCAATACCACTGCCGGTTTGCCCGATGCTCGGGCGTAGCCATCAGCCATGTGAGTGGCTCCCTGTTCATGACGCACCAATACAAACTTCACAGGTGAATCCACAAGAGCATCGAAAATGGGAATGGCGGCACCACCGGGCAAACCAAAAATATATTCAATTCCCTGGCGATGAATCGACTGAACCAGAATTTCAGCAGCTGTTTTTTTACTCATAATAGCCTCATCCTTCCAAAATAAACCTTCTTTACAAACCAGGGTGTCCGGTGCAGCTCAATAACCATATTTTCCGTTCACCTCTGTAGGGGTTAGTAAAGCCTTAAAAAAGTTTACAACTAAATTAAAGAATCTTGGAATCTTGGACAAGGACTTTTTTTTGTTTTATGGAAATATTTCCAATTAACATAGTCAGGAATTGTATTGATAGGAATATGGGCAGCCCCCTTGAGCCTATTCCGATAAACTGTTGGTTTAAGAATAATCAGGCTCAAGGGTCGGGCTATACGCCGCTACGCTGTCGCTTCGACCGTCCTGGGCGGGAAAAAGTCCCGCCCAGAACGTTGGCTGCGCGGGTTTTGAAAAACCCGCTTGCCCGGCTCCTATCCCTGCCGCGGTAAAGGGCGTGGAGCCTATATTTCTGTCAGATTGATCACGATGAAAGTCTTGTCAGTGCCTGCGTAAAGCCGGGAACCCTGAATATCCAGTTTATCGATATAATGATCGGGCAAATCAATCTGCCTTAGAAACACCGGAGCGCTTTTGTCGCTGATATCGTATAATCGGATTTTGGCCGTATCGTCGGTGACAAATGGAGACATGATTCCCAAGGCCAGTAATTGGTCATTGGCAGCTATACTCCAGCCGTATTTGAAGTCATCGGTGTACACATCTATGGTGGAAATCAAGGAAGGTGCTGAAGGATCGGTAACATCAATGATGGCCGCCCCTAATTCCTTGATGGCAAGGTAAAGAGTGGTTCCCATTTTCATGCCGGTGATGATGGGGCTATCACTTCCTTCAATGGTACAGGGAGTATAAACAATGGCATCGCTAATATTATTGTATTGGGCAATCTGAATTTCGCTTCCAACATCGCAATAAACATAATTCTCATCCAGAGCCATGATCTCTGCAAAGGCTCCTGGTTTGAAACTGATTTTTTCAGTACCCCGGCTGACATTATTTATATCGGAAATATCATACCGGATAACACCCGAGAAATATTGGCTTGTATAGAGATAGTTGCCATTGATGGCGGCCTTTCCAAAAGTGTCTTCAACCCGGATGGGGGTACTTTCAAGATCATGGATGTCAAGAATATAAAAACCCGTGCTTGTATCGCTGTTCAGCAAGCGACTCGTGGTCATAGTCTGAACGCAGCAAAGGGGAGTGAAGAATCACGATTTGCATGAAGTGACTGTTTTTGCAAACCAGGGTTTTGAATACTGCGAGATCCTTCGTCGTTCCTCCTCAGGATGACAGGGATTCGTCTGCCCCCGTTGTCATTCTGAGCGAAGCGAAGAATCTCATTTGGCATAGACCAATTGTATTTTCAAACAAATGCCCCAAACCAGGCGAGATTCTTCGCCGTTTCTCCTTAGAAAAATATGTTTGTATTGTGACCCCGGCAGGGGATTATAACCAATTGACCATAACGGTATTTGACTGCTTTTAGGAAAAAGTCTATTATAAAAACCGGATATATCATTATGTGTTTGTTTAGCTGAAAGCAGCTCCGGGGCTTAACGGCTTAGGGATCCAAGCCATGGCCTGGCATTTTTTCAAAAATGCCAGGCCAAAGCGTTTTAGCGCTGATTTTTTAAGCGCTAAAACCTTCGGAGCGAGAGCGGAGTGGCGTAGAGCCCGGCCCAAGCCCCCTTCAGGGCTGGGCAAGCCCCTGTGTATCATTAGCTAGGTTCATACAAAATTATGGGATTCCCTATGTTAAAATAACAAGGTAAGGAGTGAATAATGGATAATTCTGAAGAAAAAATAGTAGAGATCTATTCATCTAACGATGAGTTTGAAATAAAGCGGGCTAGCGATTATCTTGAAGAAAAGGCTATTAAAACCCTTGTGAGAAATCTGGGCACTCAGGACCTCTTTGGCCTTGGCCGTTTGGGAACTTCAATTAACCCTATGGTGGGTGAATATGAATTATGTGTTTTGGAAAATGACAAAGAAAAAGCCTTTCAGGCGTTGACCGAGATTTTTCCAGAACTCGGCAGCTCTGATGATGATTCGCCTGAGGATAAGCAGCAGCCTCTTGATAATACTGAGAATGATGATTTTCCAGCAGATCAAAGTGATGAAAACCGGGCTATTAATATAGCCCTTGCCCAGTCCATTATACTCAATATTTTGTGGCTTTTTGGAATAGGCTCTGTTATTTCTTTTATTCGGAGTTTCAAATTCAGAAAACGATACAAGGGCTTTTTTATCGTTAATACGATTTTGAGTTTTATCGGTGTGTTGGGGAGCATTGTATTTCTTCTGAATAATATGCTGTCGATTCGCTTTTTTTCACCTGTGTCTTTTTTTGAATGGCTTTAAAAATGGAGTCTATTCCAGCGGTGGTGAGGGCACTTATACCAGCCGGGTGACAGAGGCCGCCAATGATTTTGCAATTGAATTATCCTTTGTGTTGGGATTATAGAAAAGACTGTGCTTGAATATATTTCCTGCTGGAAGTTCAAAGGAGTTCTTGTTTTTGAGAGTTTCCGCGTTAGGGATTGTAGCCATGAGGAGCTTTTTTTCAAAAAAGCGACGAAAACCCTTATTTCGCGTTTTCAGCGAAATAAGGGGTCGGAGCCAAAAGGCGAAGTGGCGGAAAGCCCGACCCGCTGGAACTTCGTGGAAGCGGGGAACGCCCAAGCCTATTTGCTTGGTAAATATATCAGATTTATTGTTGATTTATTACTGGATTCGGGGTATGATAAGATAATTCTAAATAATCAGGAAGTAATGGTATGGAAAAGAATTTTTTGAATAAAAATCAGGAAGCTGCCCAGGCTTTAACAAAGGACAATGCTTTTACTATCAATCAACTTCATATGTTGCAGCAAACTATCGGGAATAATGAAGTCGCCCATTTAATTGAACAGGGTGCTCTTCACAAGGAAGAAAATCCCTTTACCAAGGCTATTGACATTATCACTGACAATAAACGCCAAAAAGATTATGAAGTGCGGCAAATCGAAGAGGATAAGGCAGCTTTGCGAAGGGAAATCGAAAAAAAACTGGAATCCGGTGATAAGGAAGCTGAAGCTCTTTTGGCCAGCACCAGCGATAAAGGAAAAGAAACCTTTGTGAATGTTGAAGCCAGGCTTGTGTACGCTGAAATTCCTGGTGACAATCCTCAATTGTTTTATCATTATATGGAAATGGCGGATTTCTCTTTTTCCAATCAGAATATTGAAAAACAGGGCTTGCCAAAGCATGTTAATCGTGGGCAAATTGTTCCTGTTACCTTTTCTTTTGTTCATAATATAGAAAAAGAATTTGAGAAAAAGGAAATTGTTAAGGAAAAGCTCCAAGAGCCTGAAGAGGTTCAGGAAAAAATTATGGAAGATGAATTGGCAAAAGCTTCTGAAGAAATCGAATAAATTTACATTTTAAGGAACATCAGATGGACCAGTCAGATATTTTTCAGGAAGCAATACAGAAATTCGCTCAAAAATTTGACGATATCGCCAAAGTAAAGATCATGGATTCACCGGAAGCTCCGGTCATGGATGATCAGCCGACCATTTTGATCAATATTCTCGGAATAGAAGAATTGATTCTGGGTAACATGAACGAGCGCAGAAAGCTCAAGGGTGTGGATGAAAATGGCGAAGAATACGAATACTTTACCACGCCATCCTCGCTTTTCAACATTTCCGTGATTGTGACACCCCGTTTTAAGACCTTTACTGATTCGCTGAAGATACTTGGCGGAATCGTCCGGCTCATTAAGGATAATAATCAGATTCCTGTAGGTGATCTTGACTGGATTGATAATAACAAAAGGCCTATTCTGATAATGCCTGTTCCGGGAATGGGGCTTGAAAAGCAGATGCAGATTTTCAGTATGCTCGGCCTGGATTACCGGCCATCGGTTTTTTACCAGTTTGTGGTGGGCGTTGATTCCATTGAAAAGAGCGTGTTCAAGCGTGTTCAGGAACGGAAATTTACTGCTGAACATAAGAAGGACACAGGGGTGAAGTTTAATAAATATAACAAGCCCGGCAGGTTGTAGAATAAAGCCCTTTATTCCGAAATATTCAATTTAATAATATCCAGGAAGATTCAGCGACCATGGGTTTTTAGTCAGGGCCCCTTTATTTATAGTTTAGCCGCCGGAATTTTTAAAAGCAGCCGTTTTATAGCCAGAATCCACGGTTCTAAAATATCAAGAAGTCCTGCTTTTATTATGGTTAAAATTATTTTACAGCCATCAAAGCGCTTTTTTTTAACCACTCCACATTTTTCACTTTCAAATATTCAGGAAGCATTTCATCCATCACTTGAAGAACACTTTCAATGGTCAATCCTGGAATCCAGTTGCTTGCTATCAAATGACCAAGCACGATGGTATTCTGCAATCGGCTGTCGGCAAGTTCCGTGACAAAAACCTTGTTCAGCATCATGGATTTTTTTAAAGCCAAGCCATTCAATAGAGTTAATTCAGGATATGCTGCTTTATTAACTCTTACGCTGGTTGGGTGAAATAGGGCATCATAAAAAATGATTTTGGACCCGGCTTTTCCCATGGTTTCCATGGCCCTCAGGGTTTCCAGGCGTTCCAGACCGAGGATGATGTCTGCTTTGCCTTTTGAGATGATGGGTGTGAACACTTCATCCCCGATTCGGAGATGGGATACTACCGAACCTCCCCGTTGTGACATGCCATGGGTGTCGCATCCAAAGACCCTGTATCCGCATTTGAGTAATGATTCACTCAGGATGCGCGATAAAAAGGCTATTCCCTGACCGCCCATTCCTGCGAGAAAAATATTAATGCCTTCCTTCATGTCGTCTCCTCGTTGGTGCTTCTTTCAATAGCCTTTTCCGGGCAAACCTGAATGCAGGAACCATTGGAATTGCATATAAAGCGATTGATGATGATTTGCCCCTCTTTGTTGCGTATGAATGAAGGGCAGCCAAATTGTTCCAGGCAGATGCCGCAATTGGTACATTTTTCGTGATTGATGATGATCATGGGATTCAAGCCTCCTTCAAAGCCTTTTGTTTTTGTTTTTCCCGGGTAAATTTCAGCATACAAGGATGCCGCGCGATAATGGCTGAAAATCCCTTGTATTCAAGCGACTCCTTAACCGCCTCTGTCAGTTTGTTTTGGTTGTAAGCATCAGTAGTGAGAATATGTTTGGCTCCAAAGCTTTCCAGCACTTTTTGAATAGGAATTTTTGAGGCTTTCGTGTCTCCTATATTAATCAATTCGCCTGAACCGGGATTGGCCTGATGGCCTGTCATGGCTGTGGTGAAATTGTCCATAAAGACCAGTGTGATATTGTGGTCATAAAGAATGGCATTGGCCACAGCCGGAAGGCCTGAATGAAAAAAGGTCGAGTCGCCCATGAAAGCGATCACCTTGCGTTTGTTATTAAAGAGCGAAAGGCCGGTTGCTGTTGAGGGAGCGTGGCCCATGCAGAGCAATACCTGACCAAGGTTCAGGGGATCAAAATGCCCCATAAGGTGGCAGCCAATACCGGCAACAGTAAAGGTGGTGTCCTGATCAGGAAGGGCTTGTTTGATGGCGTAAAAGGCTGAACGATGGCCGCAGCCTGGGCACATTTGGGCGCTTCTTGGCGGAGCAGTCGGCTGATTCTCGGCCTGTATTTCCGGTTTATTGAAGTGATTTGGCCAACAATGGTGAAGGATTTTTTCAGCTTCACCTGTAGTGATTTCTCCCTGTAAAAATTCGTCCTCCTTTGCCAGGATTTTGCATGAAAGCTTGTGATCATAACAGAGGATTTTTATGTCTCCTTCCAGCAATCGGTCCAGTTCTTCGAGCACCAGCACCTCTTCGTGACTTTTTAAAAAAGCCAGGATTTCCTTTTCCGGCAAAGGGTGGGTGAGGCTGATTTTGAGTATATCCAGTTTTCTATTTGCCTGGCTCATGGTTTCATATAAGCTAAGCGCAGGCAGACCAGCTGAAATAATTCCTTTACCTGCCAGGTTGAATTGGCCCTCTGCTTTATTAAAATGATGAACTTTTTCAATTTTATCGTCAGCTTGAATATGACGCAGTTTATCTCGTAGTTTGGTTTTATGCATCATGGCCTGTGATACCAGAGGAAAATAGGGACCATTTTGAGGATCAAAGCGTGCCTCCAGTGAAAGGGGGTTTTCAGGCAATGAGCCGAAACTGACAACTTCATAGGCATGGCAAACATGGGTTGTTAAACGCAAAAAAACCGGAACCCTGTATTTTTGAGAGACCATGGCTGCTTTCAGATACATCTCGTAGGCTTCCCTGGGTGTGGCAGGTTCAAACATGGGTAAATACATCAGGCGGCTGTAGTGCCGGTTGTCCTGTTCGTTTTGCGATGAAAAAGCTCCGGGATCGTCGCCCAGAACAATAACCAGGCCGCCGATTACTTCAAGCATGGCCATCTGGATAATGGCATCAGAGGCCACATTCAAGCCTACTGATTTAAAAAAGACAGCTGATAAATGACCATTAATGGAAGCCCCAAAAACAATTTCCGACGCGATTTTTTCATTAAGGGAATATTCAAAATAAAAATTACGCAGGTTTCGCGGCACACTTTCAAGTGCTTCGCCTATTTCAGGTGTAGGTGAACCTGGATAAGCGCATATGACCTTGGTGTCCGACTCCAGCATGGCCCTGGCCACAGCGTGGTTACCCATAATCAAGCTGCTCCAGGGTTTTTTTGTGAGAAGGGAATCGCCTAAAGCATTCATCTAAACTCCTTGTTTGGTTGATAAAGTATAAACATCAAATACATGATAAAATTACTCATGTATAGCCTATAGAATAGGTATTTGGGCTATTTTAGTCAAGCAATAAATGGTGCGGGAGAATGGCTTGTCGTGGTTCATCAAATATAGCGTATTTCTTTTGTGCTTCAAGCTTGAGAAACAAGCTCAATGGAGGACAGTATCTATGTTCGGATCAGGGCAGTAATTGCCTCGCATATAAAAGGGGTGCCGGCTTAAGCTGACCGGCACCCTCGTAAGAAGTAATGCTTTTATTGGCTTATCACAAATTCAGCATAAGCCCTGACTGACCAGCTCGAGACCAAATGATTATCCAGAGCGTAGTTGTTCAGCACCAGGACATCGGCGATCTCGGAAACAAGAGGCCAGGGAGCTTCAGCCTTGTAATCAACATAATCGACGACCATTCCGTATTTGTTTACTAAAACAATGATCTCGCCTTCATTGGCCAGGCTGCCCTCTGTCCATTGGGCCGAATTGGCCGAAGAAGCACCGATCAAGCTGAGACCAGGATCTTTGGACAACAGGTAGAATTCACCGGGGCCAAGGAGCGTTCCCTGGGGAAATTCAAAATCAATTCCCTTGCTAATTTTATAACTGGAAAGATCAACCCACTGGCTGCCGGGATTGTAAAGGGTAATGAATTCTGTTTTTGAATCATCCTTAAGTGGATTATAATAGATTCCCGTGATCATGATGGATGGTTCACCTCTGTAGCCATGGATCAGGCTTCCCATGTCATCATAATCATTTCCCGCGCCAATACAAGGTGATGAAGCCTTTAGGCTGAAGTCAAGTGCTTCGGGATTGTTAAAACCAGGATCGCTGAAAATGTTGAATGATCCCTGGGGTACTTCGGTGTTATCGGCCAGGCTGTAGCTTATGTCAAGCGATGATTTGTCGTCCACTGTGTAGGAGGCCTCGGAAGAATTGGACAGTATGCTGTTTGTTACAACAGCCTTTCCGCCAAAGTCACCAAGGTTTTTTTCGTAGCAGGCGATGGCTACACCATTACCGTAGAAAGTACAATGGTCAACTGTGTTACTGGAAAGGTCCTTTAAGCCCAGCCCCTGATTACAACCAACAATAGTGCAGTTTTTTATAATTGCCGATGATTTTTGTCCCACAGACACACCTTTGTCGGTAATGTCCCAAATGAGGTTGTTCTCGATTTGTATATTTTGTGCCTTTTCGCCGATGTCGATGGCATCGCTATTTAATCCATAAAAACCGGAAATGACATTATTCACTATCAAACCGTTTTCTACATCATCGTAGTCGATGGCATCGGTGTCCGGTTCTTCACCACCCCTGAAGGTACAATTCTCAACCCTAGCATGTCCGTATTTGATGTTGATGCCATCTCCGGTAACTCCGATTCGAATGGAGCTGTTGGTGAGGGCCACATCGGAATAGCGCGCGGCGATGGGATTACCATTCACCTTTTCAATAGTGATGTGATCGAGTTCCAAATTGGCATGAAAAGCGGAAATGGCGGCCACATCCTTGATAGGTACAGGGCCATGGGAGGCATCTTCGATGGTAACATAACTGAAATAGGAAGTGGCTGTGCTATTGGTTATGCAGATGGCGCCCCAAGTGCCCCCTGTGTCAACAGGGTTTAGTCTGAAAACAATGGCTTGGGCAGCTGTTCCATTAGCAATGATGCTGCCCTGTACCAGAATATTGGCGTTCTTTGCCACAAGGATTTCCACACCGGCTTCGATAGTCAGTGTGCTGTTGCTCAGAATCGTGGTGTTTTCCTGTATCACATAGGGCGAGTTATTTCTGCTCAGTTTTAGGTTTCCCGTGATATTCACAGGTACAATGCTTTGGCCAGTTGGAGTAAAAACAGCAGTAAGGGTCATATCGCTTGTCATGGTAAAGGAATAGACCGCGCTGGTTGACACAGGTGAGGCTGAATTGTTAAGTGACCATCCCCTGAAAGTATAGCCCGACTTGGCCACAGCGCTGAGCTGTGACTGCAAGCCCTGGGAATAGAGGCCTGACCAGTCAGCTTCCGGAACTTTTAGGCCGTTTATGTTTACATAACCTCCATTTGCCGGAGAAACCATTATTCTCAGAGTGCCTGCTTCGCCCACGCCGTAATTGGTCAGGTCGTCCATAAGGAATTCGGAGCGATTGTCAGCATAGGTTTTCAGCTTATTCACTTCATTTTGCCAGAAAGTGGTTGAAGGAATAGCATCCCCATAATCAGATCGTGTTCCCTGCCAGCGGTCAACGTGGTAAGGGATTTCCTTTTCAATAACCTGGCTGTATTGATCAATAAGGTTTTTCATTCGCTCTGGATGGAAGGTGGTAAAAAGATGGTCTGCCAGTTTTCGGGTAAAATAGGCTTGGTACTCCGGATTTTTCATTAAGGAACCAAAGGGGATAGCGGACAGCCTTGTAAAGGTGCTTATCTGATGAATGGTGTTAAAGAAACCTGAGGGCTCAAAAAAACCGCGGTCTGTGTCGCATAATATCCATCTCCATTTGCCCCCATTCTTTGGTTTCCATTCAACCACATTGTGATCAACCGATGTGTTTCTGACATAAATCTCGGCAATAATCCAGTCGGTGAAATTTTCGATATCCATGATATCTGCCATTGCCTCGTAATTTGACTGGATGGACATGTCCCGGCTCCACATGGCTTTAAATTCTTTAAAATCATCGATGCTGCCTTCTTCCACTATTTCAGTTCTTTCGTAGAGCCCGTAGGAAATCAAATCGTAGGAACCTGATTCCATGGCAAAGTTTTCCTCGATAAAATCATCATTAAGTTTGGAACGCATATTGTGAATTCCCATATATTGGCCGTCGATATAAACCACACAAGGACGATAGCCCTGGATGGCTAGATCCATATTAAGACGTGTACTGTCCTGGGCAAGGGCGTCGCGGAACAATGTGTAGCTCCAGTCACTGCCCGATGTTCGCAAGCCAAAGGATTTGTATTTGCTCCGCTCCCGGTCAAAGAACAATGGATATTCTATTTTATTGTTGCTGCTGGTATATTGCTTTCTGAAATAGATGCCCAGATATTTTTGGGGGAGCTCCCAGGAATTGGTGCCGTTTATTTTGGTGCCAGCAGTCTGGTTAAAGGCAGCCCTGTCGCTTCCATTGTTTTCAAATAATTCAATATTGATGGGTACTTCCCACTCGGGTTTGAAATCCTGAACATAAATACCCGTTGCAGGGTCCCAGAAATTTTCAGGGTCTGAAGCAATTGAAATAACGGGCAAAGTGCCGGAAGAGCTGTTTTCGTTAATAAAATAGCTATGAGTCACAACCGGACCAGGAAGAAAAGCGTTTTTGAATATTCTGGCCCTGAGAATGGTGGTGCGGTTTATTTGAATAGGGGCGTTATAAACAGGTGAAGAATCACCAGGTTCCGAGCCGTCGGTGGTATAGCGAATAATGGCTCCGGGATAAGCAGTTAATTCGATGGTTACTGAAGAAGTGTAGAAGCCGCCAGTTACGGAAAAATCGGGCGTACTGTATTCTGTGCCACTGAAGGCTGTTGTTGAGTTGCTTTTTCCTGGTGTTGGTTCCGAGAAAACGACCCAGGAGCTGCCATTGTTCAAGTCCCGGCCTTCGGACATATCGGTTGTCTGTTCGCTGAATACCACTGAGTCCAGCAAGACCAGGTCCGGTGAAAAAAGACCGATTTCCTCGCCTTCCTGAGCGAGCTTGAAACTGGTATGTATTCCCGAATCAACACCATCAGCCCAGATGACAATATAAGCCCCAGCCTCGATGCTTGTATGCTGTGTGATTTGCCATTTACCGGGATCATTCAAATTATCACTAAGATAATATCCATATAGATCGACAGCTTGTGATCCGCCATTGTAGATTTCTATCCAGTCGGCATATTCTCCGCTGTCAGGGTCCTGTATAATGGCCGCGTTTGAGGCCATGAATTCATTAATACGCAGAAATGATATTTCGCTCTGGCCGCAACCGGGAAGCTTGTCAATGATGTTCACGTAAAATTGGGCGATCAGTAAAGCATCAATAATGTTGATTTTGTTGTCAGCATTAACATCAGCCACAGATGAATCAAAGGGTGAGGGGCTTAAATTCACATATTTCTGGGCTATCAGCAGGGAATCGACAATATTCACCCGACTGTCTGAATTAACGTCCCCGCATTCCGAGGCAAAAAGCTGCGCAATGGTGAAAAACAGGAATAAAGGTATAAACCAGACTTTTTTCTTTGCTGATTTCATTTTGATGATCTCCTTATAATGTTATTTTGATATTTCTTTCTCATCAAGCTGCCCAGTGTACTAAAAATTTATGCACGTAATA
Source organism: Spirochaetales bacterium (assembly GCA_016937215.1). GTDB lineage: Bacteria > Spirochaetota > Spirochaetia > SZUA-6 > JAFGRV01 > JAFGWI01. The sequence goes on from JAFGWI010000185.1 coordinate 17,142, forward strand.
TGATCGTAATGTGAAAATTAGGGGTTTTCTACTGATTTACATGGCAATAGGGAAGGGGGAAATACTGTTTCAGGCCAATGATGAGGTAAAAGCGGTTCTGCGAGAGTGAAGCTATGTTATGAAGGATAATCACTTTTTTAAAAAAAAGGAGACTATAACCCGGAGGTTTGGGATTTTCCTTTGGCCAAGCGAGTCTAATAGGTTTTTTCGTAATTATTCAGCAAGTATTGGTAAAATTCTAAGCGATGTCAGTCTGAGGAGGCACAAGGGGGCCTGGAGTGTAAAAGCTGAAGCATTTACACATGATTTTTTGCCCCCATTTTTTTTTTGGATTTATATCTAACTATCTATCTGGACTTAAAAATGGTTGCCGATGTCATTCTGAGGAGGAACGATGAAGAATCTTGCCTGTCTAATCCGGCATTGCCTCCTTCATTCGCGCAAACACCTTATTAGCAAAGCAACATGTGCATAATCAAATAAGATCCTTCACGCCGCTTCGCTATGTTCAGGATGACAACAGCCTGTCTAAATGTGAACCATTCTGAATTAAATTAATTGGGCCGATGCTATGAGAGTACCCTTAGAATCGGTCAGATTGAGAATTGCTGGGATGACAGTGATGAACCTGCTGAATAGTTGCGTTTCTTCTATTATATTATTCGCGGAGAAGAAGATTTTTAAAGCTAATGTCTCTTTCACCCGGCCTTAAGCCAGATAGGCTTTAAGTTCCTCCATGAGCACTCCCTCAGGAATGGCTTTTCCCCGAAAATAGAGATTCCCCCGAGGGTCGGCAGCAAAATAGCCCCGGGCCAGAAACTCAAAACAAAGGGGCATGATTTTCCAGTCGCCCTGCTTTTTCAGGCGCTCCTGATTAAAGGCTTCAAGTTCTTTCAGGTCTGCCTTGTTGGACAAATCCCTGCCCTGGGGTATTTCCAGTTTCAGGGCCTCGGAAAGCAGAAGCAAGCGTCCGCCGTCCACCGTGGGTTCAACCAGATGGGTGGTAGCCCGGACCTCCCTTTCACCCTTAACTAGGCAGTCGCGCACCGGGTGCATCCCTGTCCAAGAACGCTTTCCATCCTTCATCACACGGAGGTCGCCTGGGTGAACATTAACCGCCAGAAAAGCCTCGGTCATTAAAGGCGTAATAATGGACATATAGCCCCCAAAAAGTAAAATATCCGGGTTAAAGGCTCCTATAATCCTGATGCATTCCTCGTCAAAGAGGTAACGCTTTGAAAGATCCAGACGGTCGATGCCCCGGGTTTGATAAAAAGCGCGGATATCCCGTATCATCACTGTAAGGTCATATTCCCTGGCGATTTCAGGAGCATTGGAACTGAGGTTGTCGGAAAATAAACCGATGATTTCAAAGGGCGAAGCGCCTTGGCTCTGCTTCAAGGCTTCCTGGTGTTCCAGCACCCGGCGCACATTGGTACCTGAACCGGACATCAGGGCCATCACCTTCATGGGGCCTTTAGCCGGGTCATAAAGGGGAGTGAGCTTTTCCATGGCGACTCCTAAAGCTTCAGTTCCTTGACCAGCTCGTGGTCAGGGCCCAAAGCGCTTTTTAGTTTTTCCAGTTGCTCCTGACTCAGGCGCGTTCCGCCAAGGCTGTAGTTTTCAAAGGCCTCCCAGGTATAGGGCGTTACGGCTTTCACCATCTCGGCCAGCACTTTAGCGTACTCGCGGATCTCGAACTGAGCGTGCCAGTCCAGGCGCAGGCGGATAAAATTCAGGAGGTTGCGTAAATCCATTTGCCAGTACATCTCGGTATAGAGGCTCAAGGGCAGATTAATCCTGGCCAACTCCCGGGTAATGTCCTTGTCGATCATCTTCTGGTAATGGCTGTAAACAAAATCATAATCCTGATTCAGGTAATCGATCACTTCCTGCTGTAAAGCCGGTTCCAGAGCCTCGTCAGCGCGCCCCTGCATATTGCGCTTGCTCTGGGCACGCACATTTTCCGGCGCGGGCACATAAAAATCATCGTTCATCACACTGTAACGCCCGGAAATCTCGTTCATCCGGGCGGTGCGGTGGCGCACCCACTGGCGGGCCACAAAAATCGGCATTTTGATATGAAAGGTAAAAACCACCTGCTCAAAGGGGCTCATGTGCTCGTTCCGAAGCAAATAGGCGATCAGCCTCTTGTCCTCGCGGACGCTTTTTGTACCCTCGCCGTAGGAAACCCGGGCCGACTGCACAATGCGGTCGTCGCCTCCCATAAAATCCACCAGCCGGACAAAACCCTTGTCCAAAACCTTGTATTCCTTGTCGAGGATCTTTTCCGCCTCGGGATTTTTGCTGTGCGCCATGTTTCCTCCCTGTAATCGTAATGGTTCACAGGGTACAATAAATCGGGGGTTTTTGACAATAGTCTATTGATTTTTGATTTCTTTGGGTTTTATGGGCGTTGCCCCGGCAAAAAAAATAAATGCCGATATTTCCAGTTTCTTCGTTTTGCGGCCTCGATGCACAGCTGCCGGCGCCGGGCTTTCCGCCACTTCGCTGTTGCTCCGAAGGTTTTTGTGCTGAAATTATCAGCACAAAAACGCTTTGGCCCCCAGGTTTTGAAAAACCTGGGGGCCATGGCTCCAATCCCTAACGCGGAAAAAACACCAGCCGGGCAAGTGGCCCCAACAATCAGATCATCTTTTGTTGGAGGAGGGCAACATCTGGGCTATAAAATCTATAAAATGATAGTATCAATGATCAAAATACTTAATTGAAAAAATGAACCACCGAAGAGGACAAAGGCACCGAAGGATGAGACATTTTATAATAGAAATGAAAAGAGTTTCCAAGTAAATTTTATTTTGTTACTAAAATTGTGTCATATCAGGAAAAAAGTAAAGGCTGAATAAATAGTTAATATACCATAAAAATCAACCATAAATTTCGGTGCCTTTAGTGTCTTCGGAGGTTAATCTTAAGTCTCTAAAATTATATTTAGGGCAGCTCTAAAAACTCGAAATTTAAGCGTTGCATGGGTTTCTTAAAACTTCTAATTTACATCAGGAGTATAAGTTACAAATTGAATATCCCGAATTCAAGCAAAAATCGAAGTTTTTAGAAACGCCCTTTAAGGATCCAGAAAAATTGATTGATTTTGCTGTAACCATGTGATATTTATTTGTTGTTATCGATATAATGATTTTTAACTAAGCCTTGCAGTCGTCTTTGGAGTTGCTTATCTATTTAATGATACGTACACCTTTAACCTGAATCCGAATCTTTCTGTGAGTTATTGGTTTTAGCTAATTTGTATATAATAAATTACAGCATAATATTAAAAAATGCTTTGCAGGATTGGAATTTATGATGAAGTAACTAAACATGAGGGCAATAGGAATCATATGAGAACAGATTTATTCACATCTATAAATGTCGCTTCTTTTCAAAAAGGGTAGATTATTTTTTATTTGTGATGAAATAACAAAAATTTGAGTTATTATTCAATCCTGTATCAGGAATATTGAATAAAGTGTTATGCGACTGGTAGATGTTCTTGTCACTATAGGTGATTGGATATTATTGGCATATACCTGATATTGCGCAACACTTTTTTTGAGGTTGTGAAACAACCTCTGAAAGTGAGAAATTTTAATTAAAAAAGGAGTCTGGTAATGAAAACACACAATTTTATCTTCCTGTGTATTTGCTTGTTGGTATTGATGATGGGAATATCCTGTACCCTTGATGTCCACAATGAGGAATTGGGTGAGCCAAAAGAAGCAATAACCTCAAATCCGCAATGCAAGGAATGGGCTATGGCTGTCGCAGATGAAGCTGTAAGAGACATGATGATGGATGGTTCCGGCAACTGGACATTGGAGTCTAAAGTAACCGAAGCTTTTCCGGTTTATCTTCTTGGGGTCTCAGAAGCGCCCAGCTATTTTGAATGCAAGGTGATGACATATGGTCAAGATACCGGCTATGTTCTCGTGAATATTGACCAAAGAGATATTGTGATCCCCGAAATCTGCCAAGAAGGGCTGACTCTAACAGAACAATATCGTGAAAAACTTAAGCGCAATGATATTCGAATTTACCGATTGGACTGGTTCTCAAGTGTCGCTGCTAAAGATACCGAGACAAAATCCGGAGATGATGTATTGGCTTCACTGTCTTTAATCGATACCACAGGGAAAATAAGCCTGAATACACAAGGAAAATCATCACCCAGTGGCGATATCCAAAACATTTTAAACACATTTAGAAGTAAGGTATCGTCTATCGGTTGTTTTCCGATGTACACAAAGAATGAACTACAGGACTATTATCAAAACAAAGCATTTGAACAAAAGACAAAAACAAAAGCATCGACCACAAATAAATATTTAAAGCATAAATTCAATAATGGTCATTACATGCCTACATGGTACCAGCCTGAAAATAATCAGGGTGAACCAGTGGGATGTGCTGCCACAGCATACGCTATGGCTTACGCCTACTGGAAGCAATTCAAGGGTAAGAATCTTCTTTTTGACGGAGTGGATATTTCTAATCTGTATAATTCTTATAATTGTAACAGCGGGGTCATCTATGATGCTATGTGGGAAATGCGCAAAGACCTGGGAACGATTGATATCAATAATTCCGGACTCACACTACCATGGGAAATGCTTAAAGGTGACCAATATGCTGAGTCATATGGCTATTCTGCTTCTGTTTCCTCAAAAAGCAGCCTGTTGGGTGTTGTCAAGAGTGATCTGGTTAATCATGTGCTTGATCAAATCGGCAAGGATAAACCGGTAGTTCTTTTGATTAATTCCAGCGGCAGCGGCATTCCCGACCATTATGTAACCGTCGCAGCAGCTAAAAAAACCACAAAAAAGACCTTTTTGGGATTAGTCACAACTTATACAGAAATAGCCTATTATGCGAATTTTGGCTGGGGCGGGACCCGTAAATGGATTTATCATAAAGGCGGTAGCAACAATTATTCCATTTATGAAAGTTACACCCTCTCTATGTAAGGATGTGATATAGCTGTAATAATTAAGCAAAAATAATTTAACCAACAAATAGCAAGTATATGAAAATCTTTCTTGATCGTTATTACAAAGAGGGAATCGGCGATTCTGCTATACTCGATTAGAGTGGCAGGACTGAACTTCTTGAAAGGGAATTGGTAATTTTTTTTTCTGCATATTTTGTAAGGTGAATTATATTCTTAGTCATCATTAAAATAAACCTATATTATGGTTGAAGATGATTACCAGTCTCTATTTAACGGAGACTATAGCGTAATATTTTTAAAATGAGTCGATTCCACCGATACAATCACTCTGGATATGCGATTCAAAACCATCGAAGCTAGCACTGGCGGTACAGTTAAAGCGGTAATATGTAAAGTTGACGACATCGATAGAGTCGGCAAAACAAAATAACTTTGATCATCATTAATAATGAAAAAAAGCTGGTATTTATTTTACCAGCTTTTTTTTTCTTTTCACCTCATCCTGACCATTGGCATATGGGAGCGTGATGGAAAATTTATCTCATAGCAGCACCTTGTTAGGACTGTTGCTCATTTTGTGGATAATCAAAGTGCGTGTCTTGAAGTATGTACTTTGAATTTTTTCCCCATGCACAAAAAGATGCACTTGGATGATTGCTTCTTTTTACGCCGTCTTGCTTCCTGAATGATTCCGCGATTTTACCCATTTCTCTTGTTGGAGTGAGAGTGTTATCAAAAATAGGCATTTCCTGTTTGATAATATCCCACCATGATTCAGGCACGGGAGGATTTCCCCAGTGCGCAGGATCAGATAAATCAGAAGAATGTGCAGGCATTATTAGAGTTCTATTTTGAGTTATGATACTTTCAAGAGCCTTTATAACACTGACAACTCCTCCACATACCCACCCGACAGAGCTTAATGAAGAATGAACAATAATATTCATTCATGGTTTAATTCCTATTTTTCTAAAATCATTTACTAATGATGTGTATGTTACAGGTTTATCTTTTGTATTGTTAATTATTGCTTCTTCTGACATATAATCTCCCTATCGTGTCCAGGGTAATCATATTTCCCACCCCCATCGGAACGCTAAAATTTTCCACCAAAAAGATGCATTTATCAAGCTCTTTTTCAGCAAAAAATGGGGGTAAAAAATCATGCATAAATACCTAAAAATTTACGCCCCAGGAAACAACGTCCATCGGACATGCATTTAGCCGGCGAGCCCCTTTGTATAGGCTATCCGAAGATACATAACCAGTCTTAACTTTTTTTTGTCCGAAGGCGTCCAGCTAACGTCCTAGTCCTAATAAACCGCATACCATAATATGGGCATTAGGCGAACAAGTCAATAAATTTTCCATCTGTATTCCTTTAAAAAAGGCTTTATCAAAAAGCTAAAAGCGATCATACAGGCTATATATCTCTTTAATTAGCAAGCGGTTTATCATTCTGAAGGCAGCGATGCGGAGTTAAGAATCACCATGGATAGGAAGCGCCAGTTTTTACAAATCAGACCGCTATACTATTGGAGATCCTTCGTTGTTCCTGATCAGTATGTAATCTAACAGCTATTGATGATATTTCTGATTAACATTCAAGTCATCATAGGCGCCTGTATAAAAAAAGGGAGCTGTTGAACACAACTCCCATAAGATTTAATCAAAAATACTAATAAGCTTTGGCGCAATTACAATGCATCACCAACTGAAACCAAAACAGGCACCGCATACTTTCCAACTGCTGGCTTTATAACCGGGACAATCCCATTCAGGATGCCATACATAATTTTTACAAAGATAAACCACGCCAATGCATTTTGTTTTTGTATATCGTGGTCCGTTTTTGTAGTATGAGGCCATGCGGCCTACATAGTCACAGCTGGCTTTTGATTGTATTGAAGATGGGGTTAATAACTCTTCATCGCTCATTTCGCTGGCATTTTCTAATTGAGGATTTAACTCAAGTGTATCCATGATTTGCTCGCCCTTTACCAGTTGAATAAGCGGTTCGCTTTGACCATCTTCCTGAATTGCTTTGGCAACATATAATCCTTGGTAATCGCCAACTACATTTGAATCAGAAAAATATAAAATTGAAACAACCACACCGTTTTTAGCCAGCTTTGCAGGTAAATATTTAATATTTTTTACAGCAATTCCGGTTACATTGGCTCCTTCGGAATCAAAATTTTGAATAGTGTCAAGATCCAGCTCAAGTTGCATTTTGTCAGCCAGATTTACCATTTGTTGAACAGAGTCTGGTTTTTCAGCCATAGTCATTTCAGGTCTATTGTCGCAGCCAAAAGAAAAGAACATGATTAAAATTACAAAAAAACAGACAGAAATTAATTTTGTATTCATTTTTACCTCCAGTAAATTGTTTTTTTCAGATACACAAGTTTGTATCTGAAAAATTTTTATTTAAAACTAAAGTAAAAATAGCATATTTTTTTAGTTGTGTGATGTGACAAAGAATGCGACCCGGCTGTTGATAATTAGATAAGCTAAAAAGAACAGTTCTTTGAAACAGTCCTGTTCTTTTTAGGGTGGAAGAGTGATCTTGACTAAAAACAAGGCGGTATTGTTAAATAAGGTCGAGGTTAAAAAGGGAGCATAACGATCCTTGTACGGAACACCAGGGTTACTCCCATTGAGCTTATGGCCTTTTGCGCGTAAGGGATTGGAGCGGCAAGCTATTGTTTTTTCAAAAACAATAGCTTGAAACCCGGAGGCGCCCTTATCAGGCGCCGAGGATTTTGGAACCGCGTAAAGCCCGGCCCCATGGAGCCGGTTTTTTTTTGTTCGAAGGGTTAGCGGAAAAAGCTGAATATGTTTTTAAACAGTCGCGGAATGGGGTACGCCCAATAATTTATAAGACCATAGCCATGTAATAGGGTTAATCATCATCAAAGTTAAAACCAAATTCTTTCAGGGAAAAGGCGCTGTATATTTTAAAGTGAAAGTTCAGGTCGCCGGGAATGGGCCATTTTTCAAGGTCCTGGCTGTAATTTTGAGAGAGCCCAATGGATAGATAATTGTTATTTGAAGTGTCACGGTAATTGTAGGCTGCTTCGATGGAAAAACCGAAAAGGTTTTCAATGTCATCCCGCTTTATGAGATAGGATAGGCCGCCGCGGAGAAAAAAGAGTTCGTTCAGGGGCAAGGTGCCCTGGAAATAGGCTGAGTCTATAAAGGGCATGCCGCTGGACAGGACCAGGCCGCCACCATAGGATATTCCGGTTTGAGGGATTTGGTGATGGAAACTCAGGCTACCTCGAAATTTTTGCAGCTGGTTATAATAGTAAAGGAAGGAATCCATATCAAAGTCGAATAGCTCAAAGCCGTAAGAGGCGGCAAAATAGAGCACCTCCATTATTTCAAAATCAACAAGGCTTTTCAGGCTGAAATTGAAAAGACTGAGCTCTGCTTCCAGGTTTTCTATGGGCAGTTGTTCTTCGGTATCTTCGGGGTGAGCCATATAGTATTCTCCGCTTGTCACGTGCTGCTTGATCAGCGGAGCTTTTGTTGTATAGGAGCCCAATGTTATTCGGAATAATTGATAGTATTCCAGAAAGAAGCCCATGTACATTTCAAAGTACTTGAAATTACCGCCGAGAACAAGGTTCAGCGAATCCTGTTTGGCGTAAAGCAGGAGACCGGGAATCCATTTGCCAAAGAAGGGAGCCTTGAAAAAAAACAGGAAGTCAATCATACTGTACGAAGCTCCCTCCTCCCTGATTCCATCTTGGGCAAAATCATAGCAAGGAATAAAATATCGCTCTCTGTTTAAAGGGGCGAGCACATCAAGGTTTGAATAAAGAAGATATTCCTTGAGCAAGCTTCCAATGGAATGGGTAATGCTTAGCCGGGTTTTGTAATTTTCCTCAAAAAAAAAGGGGTCTATTGACACCTTCTCCTGGGCGATGATCGGGTAAACCGTTAAAACGATTAATGTAAGCATGATGATTTTTCTCATAGATTATATACTAAATCATTTTTGTGGTTTTAACTATCTTTCTTGTGGAAATATTATCAATTCAATGGGAGAATTATTTTTATATTTTTTGATGATTTCACAATGATTTACCCAATGGTTTAATTGTGTTTGTTTAGTTCCCATGCTTTTATGGGCGTTGCCTGCCGCCCATAAACAGCGATTCGTTGCAGTTACAATTCCAAATATAAACTATTATTAATGCAGTTTCATACCATCGGTTAATTTTTATTTTTAACAAAAGGTTTATATTTGGAATTGTTGTACCGGGGGCATGGCAG
>JAFGWI010000186.1 GCA_016937215.1 Spirochaetales bacterium
GTTGCGTTTTTACCAGAATTTACACCCCAGGCGTTACCTGCCGCCCAGGGGCATGGCAGGTCAGCCTTTGCGCCACTTTGCCTCGCGGCTCCGAAATTATTTTTCGCGTAAATCGCGAAAAATAATTTTGCGCTGTGTTTTTTGAAAAAAACACAGCCCCTGGCTCCAATCCTTAACGCGAAACAGGGCGGGAAAATGGCAACACCTGGGCTAAAGGCCCATTACACTCCGAAGCAAAAACACCGCGCCCAAAACAGCCACCTCGGTCCGTAAAATCCGTGACCCAAGATGAGCCATGGGCAGTTTTGCCTCGGCAAGCTGTTTTAATTCCTGCTCTGTCCAGCCGCGCTCAGGCCCGAAAACCAAAGCAGTTGGTTTTTTCCCGATCAACATCTTTTCCAGAGCCACAGCTTCGGGAGTCTTTTCCATCACAATCACCTGACAAGAGTTCACCAGCTCCAATGCCTTTTCCAGGGAATGGCAAAGTTCAATTTCGGGAATAAAAGTGGTGTAAACCTGCTCAGCCCCTTGAAGCAAATGGGCCTCATACTCGGCTTTTTCCCACAAACTGGCCTTTTTGTAGGATTTTTCTCCTAATTGGGCCGAAAAAAAAACCATGCGCTCCACACCCAGGCTGGTGGCATCACGAAGCACGCGCTTGGCTATCTGGGGACGAGTAAAAGCGCATACCAGGGTAATGGGCAAAGGCCTGGTTTCAGGGCGGACATCATCCTCAAAGGCAAACTCAAGCTCAAGGCCCTGGTCATGGATTTTGTGAATCCACCCATTACCCTGAACCCCATTGATGATTCCTGCTTTAAAAAGCTGGCCGGGGGTTAATTTTAAAATATCCATCACATGAGTGGCCCGTGAATCTTTCCTGGGGAGGAGTTTGTTAATTTCATTTTCATTAAACAACACAAGATTCATAACAAGCCGATCGTGAAAAAGGGGCCGCTGACCGGCCCCTTCAGATTATCGTTTTTGGGGCGCCAGTTCCAGAATCAACTCAACCTCGCCGACACTGGTTTTGGTGACCTTGGAAATCTCTTTTACCGACCAACCCTGACGAGCCAGTTTAATGATCATCTGGCGTTTGTCTAAAGAAGGCGCGCCGTTTTTGGCGCCGGCAGACAAATCATTTTTATCCACCAGATCGCGCAACAGGTTCAATTGATCATGGGCGTCCTTGTTAATGGTCTCAAGGCGTGTTTCCGTCCTGGAAAGCCACTCTCTGGCTGTTTGCAGTTTTTCGGTACGCGCTTCAATATCACTGATCGTATTATCCAGTCGTTCCAGTAAATCAATGGCCTTGTCAGCCTTGTTTTTGTTATCCAATAGCTGGTTCACCTGCTGGCCAATACTCAGTAATTTGGGAGGGTATTCTTCCATATTAACCTTAAGGGCATTTAACTGGAATTCCAGGTCTTCAAGGGTCTTGAAATTCTTGTCAACACTCTGAATCGTGGAATCAATAACACTGCCCTTTTTCTCGAGGCGCAGTATTTTCTGACTCACCTTGTCTTCGGTTTCTTCCAGCTCCTTTATTTTTATCTTGATCTGTTGCAGGGTGTCATGGGCTGTTGTGACACTATCCAGCTGGTTTTCTATGGATGAAGATAATTTGAGAATTTGATCAAAACTCTTTTCAAGGGCATCGATACGCCGCTTTTCAACCATAAATCGGTTAAATTTAACCGAAGCGTCATCAGCCAGTTTCTGGGCCTTAATCAGTTCCCCTTCGATGGTCTCAACCCTTTTTTTATCAGCATTTATTTTAATAATGGTAGATTTCAGCTCTTCAATGTCTTCCTGTAACGCGATTTTAAGGGTATCGGCCCGCTCAAACAATTTGGTTTGCGCGGTAAAATTTTTCTGCTGCTTGTCGATGGCCACAAGGTTATCCATAATCCTCTTGTATTTATCATCGGCCAGGGAAAAATTCCTGTCTATGTTCTTTTGAAGATTAGTTTCCCGTGTTTCAATATCGCTTTTAATCTGGATCAGCTTATCTTCCACTTCTCCTGATATTTTATCGCGCATATCAATCAACTGGGAATTCACCACGCCCACCTCATCCTTGAATTCGATCAAAGCCTCTTTGGAGATATCGCGAATGTCCTTGCTCAAAGCGCGGACATCCTGATTCAATAGGGTAAATTTTTCCCGGAGTTCCCCGCCCTTTCCTTCAAGGGCCTCAAATTTTTCCTGAAGCTTCGTGCCCTTGGCATCAAGCTTGGTGACAATTTTTTCATATTTCTGATTCAACTCAAGAATATTTTTATTTAGGCTGTCCTCAGAAACCTTTAACTCATTCCTGATCGTATCCTCGTAATCAGCTAAAAGCATTTCCATTTCCGATTTCTGGCTGCTCACCAAGGCCGAAGATTTATCAAGGGCCTCCCGGAGCCTAAGGCCTAATTCACTATCATAATTTTTAAATCGGCCTTCAATTTCTTTGGACAATTTATCAGCCTTGGCCTGGCCTTCTTCCAGCAAAAGTTGTTGTTTTGCCAAGGCAGCGTCAAGATCGCTCTTGTTCTTTTGGAGATTTTGCGTGCTTTCTTTTTCAACAACCTGGCTTTGAGCCTTGAGTTCATTTCCCACCCGGGTAATTTCAGAACGCAAAACTTCATCTGTTTTTATTATCATGGCGTTCACATTGTCTTTATGACTCAAGAGTCTCTTGTTACTATCGAGAAGCAGGTTTTTCAGCTTTTCGGATAATTCAGATTCAGCCTGGCTGAATTCCCCCTGTGATTTCTCATAAAGGTTCTTTAATTTTTGAGCTCCCTTTTCCACAAGGCCCTGGTGTTCAGCCATTTCCTTTTCCCAGTACTTTTTGTTATCATCAAGAAGCAAATGGAGTTTGTTCTGAAAAATACCAATATCCTTGGTAAGATTTTCCATGGCCTGGGATTTCACCTGTGTGATTTTTGATACCAAATCCTCTTTTATCGCGATCACCTTTTCATCGCTTGAAGTGATGTCTGCTTCAATTCTGGCCAGGGCGCTTTCCACATTTTTTTGCGCGCCTGTAAATTGATGCTCGGTTTCAGCTTTTAACTGCACCATTTTACTGTCAAGCTTTTCCAAAAAGAGATTAAAGGCTTTTTGACCTTCTGTCTGGGTATTGTTTTCAAGTTCACCAAGCCTTTTTTCCGCTTTTGACTGCCAGTCAGCAAGAAGCGCCTGCCACTTGTCATTCCGGGCCTTTAGATCAGCAAAAAAATCATCCTCAAAAATCTGCAATTTCTCGGAAACATTATCATAGGCCTTGGATTTCAGATCCTCAACCTCTTTGTCAACATTATTGATTTCGCCCTGAATCCTTACAAGATTGGCTTGATACTGCTTTTCCTCATCCAGCCAGCGGCTTTCCAGATCCTTGCAGAAATTTTCAAAAACACGCAGCTGCTCATCCTTTTTGGCCTCAATAAGCTCCTGGATATTCTGGTCCATTTTTTCAATATCCACATTCACTTCTTCAATTTTTCCAATACGGTACAGCATATCCTCTTCAAAGTGTTTTAATTCCTTGTCAAGATTGCCAAGAACCTTTGACTGGAGCTCCTCTTTGATCAGAACCGTTTTTTCCTTTACCTGTTTGGTGAAATTTTCCAGTGCCTGGTTGGTACTGCTGATTTTCTCGTGCATCACAGCATCATTATCTTTAACCTTAGCCTGCAATTTGATGAATTGATCATTTAACGATAACAATTCTTTATTAAGGAGGTTTTTCTTCTGCTCAAACCCCTTAAACATTTCATCAGAAAGCTTGGTCATTCGCTGTGAGAAATCATGGTTATCTTTTTCCAGTTTCTGGGACAACTGGCCATAAATCGCGGTGCTGTCTTTGGAGATTTCAGTAATACGAGAGCTGATTTCCTTGATTTTACTATTCACCTCAGCATCGCTTGTTTTTAGTTTCCCTGTGGATTCTTTAATAAATTCATCAATTTGGCTTTTAAGAACTCCCAAGCTCTCATTATTATGGCTTGTTGTTTTTTCAAAATAACTATTAATCTGCGCCAGTTTCTCTTTATAGCGGGTCTGAAGGATTTCATTGGCTTTTTCCATTTTCTGGCCAATCTGGGTTTCAAAACTCTCGGTTTTTGATTTGAGCCCCTCAAACAGATCATATATCTTTTTAGTCTTGTCCTCATAATGAGCGCGTGTTTTATTTAAATGAAGATCAACCTCCTGCAAGGCTTTTTTGCTCTTCTGGGCAATCACACCCTTAAGCTCTTCAAAGGATTTATGCTCAAACTCAAGAGCATCCTTGGCCATCTGGTCGATTTTCTTTTGATAAAGCACTTCAATCTGGCCCATTTCCTTCTTGTAAACCGCCATATTCTGGGTCAGCTGATGGGTAAAATGACCGGTCATGTCGCTGGTTTTAACTTCCCAACCATGGTAAACACCTTCAAGGTTTTTAACAGTGTCCTGTTCCATGGAATCCTTTTTGGCTTCCAGACGACTTATATATTCGCCAAAATCCCTGACACGCGCTTCGAGCTCATTAACTTCAGCCCTGGCTTTTTCCTTCAGGGAACCCATATCAGAGAGGACCCCGGATTTCGCGGCTGAAAGATTTTCAAGGTTAAGCTGATTGAATTCTTCATGCAATTGGGGAATCCGTTTTTCCAGCTGCAAAAGACGGCTCTGGGAATCGCTTATTTTGCGATTAACGCTGTCGATGAATTTGGATTCCTCATGAATACGTCGCAGGTTTTCTTCCACCACGCCTGTGGCTGAACTTAAATCAGTGAGAATGCTGTCATATTCGGAAACACGCTTTTGAAGATTATTTAATAACTCGGAACGGTCCTTAAGATCCTCTTCTACATGGTTAATCCGCTTCAGAATCTCCTTGCCGGTTTTCAGGTTAACCTGCATATCAATGGCCAAATTCCGGATTTCCGTTGACCTGGCTTCGACAAAATCGGAAAGCTCTCCTTTAATTTTATCAGAGAACCGTTTGACTTTATCCAAAGAACGGTTATTGCGATCCATGTAACGGAATACAAGAATGAGCGCGAGACATACAACAGGTATGATGAATTGAAACGAGGCTAAATCCATTTTGTTCCCCTCCCCAGAGAAATTACTTCCATATTAGTACATGAACCAGCATTTGTCAATGATATTTTGAAATTTTCAAAAAGTTTTTAAATTTTAAATTTCTTAAATCTTTTTTGTTGTTAAATCTAAAAATTTAAAATTTTATCAACACCAGAAACAGGCCAAAGCCTCAGCTCCTTTACTGGTCAGAGCTGTTGCTTGCTAAAAAATTGCTTTGATCATTGGTTTACCCGAAAAAACAGACTAGCACCACAAATGGTCCGTAAAAAAGGGGTTTTTTGAATACACAATCCAATTACAATCAGGGTTTCATATCAGAGGATTTCAGAAGAACAGTGGAATAATCATAGTCACCCATGGCATTTACACGCACCAGATGAATAAAATCGCCGGGATAACGAAGAGCGAGATTTTTGACAAGATTATCTTCCTGGCGCTCGAAAAGCTTTACCTGAAAATGGCCGGAAGCATCAAAATAGGGAACCAGAACCACCACATGGAAATAAATAAGCTGCTGAGGGTTCAACTCCCAGGGGCGGCTGATTGCTCCCAGGTAAATCCGGCCTTGGTCCTTCTGTGCCAGATAAAAGAGAGCCAGATAGAGCTCGTTTAATTCATAACCCACATCTTCCACATAACGCAGCAGAGGAATATCATCAACATCTTCAGCTTCAATATTTTTTTGTCCTTTCAAGGAGCCAAGGCTCTGAGAATAGCCAAAAGCCAGATTACGTGTCCAATCCAGGGCAAAATAAAGATCATATCGCTCTTCAAGAGGCTTTGTCCAACGACTGCCCCGGCTTTCAGGGTGTTTCACTTTTAAAGGGCTAATTTCCATATTCCTGGCATTAAGTTTAGAATAAAAACCATCAACAACCCACTTGGCAAAACCCGAACAATTAAGCCCTCTTTCACCCTGCTGTGGCTCAAGGTTATCAATATAAACCCACCGCCCATTTTCATCGATGGCTCCATCTTCATTATCGCCTATTTCGGGCAATCTGCTTTTAATGGCCCCAGCCAAAACTTCCAGATGCTCATGAAAGGCATTTTGACTGTTGTACAACAAAAAATCCCAGTCAACCGATTTTTCCGATAGACTTTTCAATTCATCAAAGCTTAAAAACATGGCTCTTTGAAAGGGAAGAGGAATCACCAGGTTTTTGTAAAGATGATAACCAAAAAGAAAAATATCCATAATTGTTCGCTCACCCTGGGGTGTAAGGCGCAGATAGCAGTCCTTTTCATCACGCAGAATCAAGGTGTAAAATTCAAAACCGCCGTTATTAAAATCACGCTTCAATGACGCGTTCCCCTGCTTGGTAAAAGGATAGGAGTCAATATCATGCCATAAAAATGAAGCAAAAAGATAATCATTCTCATTCTGTATTTTTCTTATTATGGTAAATTTGACTTTTTGCTCAAAACCGATTTGATAAACTTCTTCGCGACATCGATAAAGGTCAACAACCCCGCCTAAAAGTTTGTCCTTTAGTTCAAGTTTCACATCATAGAGATCAGGAAAAGCATTAGCATCTGCCCCCAGCCAGGAGGAAGAAAAAACCAGAAAAACAAATGCTAAAAGAACAAGCCGAAAAGGCCCAACAATCTTATTTTGACAAGCAGAATGAAAGCTTGGTTTATAACAGGTCAAGGCTTGTCCTGCTTTTGATAAGGGCTCAGGGCCAAGCCTCCCCTCATCTTGGCAATTTCGTTGGTCATTTGCGCTTGTCAATTTTCGGGATAATAAGCTTTTGCTGCGAGCAGTTTTTAAATCTGACAAGGGCAGAGAAGCGAACAACAAAGTAAAACTTTGTGACCAGGCTTTTGCGGCTTTAGTCACCAAGTTGATAGGGGCAAAAATCCTTGTTTGCTTCGGTAAATCTTTCATACTTAATTTTCGGATTCCCGATAAGAATTGATAAGCAGCTTTGTCTGTTATCCATTCCCGGATTTTTTAAGCACACAAAGCACTTCAATCAACTGATCTCTAAGCTGGCTAATACCAGAACGAGGACCCGGATTCTCCTTTGTCATCTCGTCCCAGATTTTTTTTCGGGCCCCCTCAATGGTGTATCCTCGGTGATGCACTAAATAATTTAACCGCATCAAAAGCTGCAAGTCACGCTTTGAATAAACCCGGTGTCCGCCAGGGCTTTTACGGGTAGAAAGAAAATCCACTTCCTGCTCCCAGTAGCGAAGCACATGGTTTTTTACACCAAGCAAAGTGCTCACTTCACCAATACTATAGCCAGTCATCAGGAATTGGAGCGAAATTCAACACTAAAAGGCACCTTGTCAAAACCAAGATCCTCCCGAATACGATTCTTCATATAGCTTTCATATTCCTTGCGCACTCCCTGAGCACGGTTTAAAAAAAAGATGAATTTAAGCGGATTCACCGAAACCTGGGTTCCATAGCGAATCTTAACAGACTTTCCTTTTATACGAAGGGTATAATTCTCGGTCCAAAGCTGGATTTTTTTATTTAAATCATTGGTTTCAATCCTCTTGCTCAACTGCTGAAAAACCTGAATGCTTGCCTTTAATAGGGCATCCACGCCATCACCTGTTTTAGCTGAAACCGGCAAAATAGGCGCGAAATTAATATGAGGAAAGAGAAAACGGGTTTTATCTTTAACAGCCTCGAATTCATTGGGCTTTGCCCCCCTTAAATCCCATTTATTCAAGACCAGAATCATTCCCCTCCCCTTTTTAACAGCCAGTGAGGCAATTTTTTTATCCTGGTCGGAGATTTCATCCAGAGAATCCACCATCAAGAAAACCAGGCTGGCTTCATCCAGGGTTTTTATGGCCCTGTTCACTGAATAATACTCAACATCCTCTTTAACCTTGCCCTTTCGGCGAATACCAGCTGTATCAAGGATCTGAAACTCGTAATTTTTATAATCAAAGTGCCCTTCTATGGTATCGCGGGTGGTGCCGGGTATATCAGAAACAATCGACTTTTCTTCGCCCATCAGAAAATTGGTTAATGTGGATTTGCCTGTATTGGGTTTACCCATAATCGCGATTTTGATAATCCTGTCAGATTCCTGATGCGCTTCGCCCCCCTTGTCTGCCAAAAAAAAGGTAATTTCATTTTTCAACTGAATCAGGTTCCGGCCATGGGCAGCAGAAATACCGATCACCTTTTCAATACCATACTGATAGAGATTCCAGACATTGCTCTCTTGCTGATCATTATCCACTTTATTGGCAACCAAAATAATTTTTTCAGCATAGGGTCGGAGAAGGTCCAGAAAATGAAGATCATTGGCATCGATATCGTGTACATCCAAAAGAAGGAGTATCATATCAGCTGCCTGGGCCGTACTAAGGCTTTTTTGTGTCACGATCTTGTTGAATCCTTCTTCATTCTGAGAATAGCCACCTGTATCCACAAGAACATAGGGTTTTCCATTGATTTCTATCATCTCTTCCAAACTGTCCCGGGTTACTCCAGGTGTCGGGTCAGTGATAGAGCGCCGCCTTCCCAAGAGGCGGTTAAAGAGAGTCGATTTTCCCACATTGGGTTTTCCAATAACGGCAATTCGAGGCAGGGAGTTTTTAATAGGTTTTAAATTCAATCTTTGTTTCCATCCATTCTGTAATATACTGTTCAACATCCTTGGCTCGAGTCAGCTTAAGGGCTTGTTTTGCCATTTTTTGCAATTCTTCAAGAGAAAGCGAGCGCAACACCTGCTTTACCTGAGGAATCCGAAGAGAACTCATGCTGAAATGACGAAGCCCCATTCCCAAAAGAAGGCACACGGCCTGGGGATGGCCAGCCATTTCTCCGCACATTTCAATATCAATATTATGTTTTTTCGCGCTGTCAATAACCTTCTTAATTAAGCCAATGATCGCGGGGTGAAACTGCTCGTACAAATAAGCCACTCTTTCATTTCCCCGATCAACAGCTATGGTGTATTGTATCAGATCATTGGTTCCTATTGAAAAAAAGTCCACTTTTTTGGCCAAATCATCGGCTGTTATCGCGGCAGAGGGAACTTCAATCATGATCCCGATGGGAATATTTTCATCAAAGCGGACTTTCTGCTTGCGAAGATCCTGCTTTACTTCTTCCGTAAGGCCCAGAATATTTTCCAGTTCCGCCAGCCCTGAAATCATGGGAAACATGATTTTCAGGTTTCCATGAACACTCGCTCTGAACAAGGCTCTCATCTGGGTTTTAAAAATTTCAGGACGGGACAAATAATAACGCACCGCCCGCCAACCAAGAATGGGATTTTCCTCAAACCCGGATCGCGCGCCTTTGGCAATCTTGTCACCGCCCAAATCAAGGGTCCTGATAATTACAAAACGGTTCTTCATTTTTTTCAGCACCGATGAATAGGCTTGATACTGTTCATTCTCGGATGGGTAGATTTTAGGGTGAATAAAAAGAAATTCAGAGCGGAAAAGGCCGATATTATCAGCCCCGTGGGCCAAAGCCGAAGCTGCCTCTTCAGGAACCTCAATATTCGCGTTTAATAAAAATTTCTCGCCATCGGTTGTGATATTAGGCAGACCAAGGGTCCTGAGCAATTCCTTTTCTCTGGCCGCCCATTGAATCCGCACTTCTTTATATAAATTTCTTGTCTCATTATCAGGATTGATAATCACCAAGCCCTTGATGCCGTCAAGAATCATAAAATCACCGGTAACCGCCGATTCACTGATTTTTGACAAACCCAATACAGCCGGGAGCTCAAAGGATTTGGCCAGAATCGCGATATGAGAAGTGATTCCACCCATATCGGTCGCGAAAGCCATAACCTTGGGACTCATCTCAAGCACATCTGAAGGCAAAAGACTATGGGCAACTAAAATAACTTCCTCGTTTATATCCGCCAGTGAGGGAATCTCTTCATTCATTAGATTTTTCAGTATTCTCTGGGCAACATCAAGTAAATCCGAGGTTCGTTCACGAAGGTATTCATCATCACTTTCCTTGAGTTTGGTACTTATGGAATCGATCACCTGCAAAAGAACCCATTCAACATTTTTCTTTTTTTCTTTGAGTTGCATATGAATGGAATCATGAAGCTCAGGGTCATTGATCATCATGCTGTGGGAATCGATAACTTTACGTTCCTCTTTGCCCAGTTTTCTATAATTATGGTCTTTAAGCTCGCTCAGCTCCCGGGACGCCTTGTCCACAGCTTTACCAAGACGCTCCATTTCCAAGGCCACCTGATCAGAGCTGATGTCCACATTGGGGATAGAGATTTTATTATCAAATCGGTAGACCTTGCCCATAACAATTCCGGGCGAGGCTACAATTCCCTTTAGTTCAACCATTTAGTTGTACTATAAGCGAAAATAGAAGGCCTGTCAAATATCAAGATTCCCTCAATTCCACTTAATATTGGTTAAAAAAACCAAAGCTCAGCTCTGATTTCACTTTATTCCTGGTTAAAACCGGGAAGCTCTTTATTTACGTTTTCAAAAGGGATTTGGGACTTTCAAAATACCTAAAATTTTTAACAAGAAGCGGTGAAGAACAATATTGAAATGCCGATGATAAAATTGATATGGCAGAGAAAAAAAAAGCATCGATAGGTTGCCTCTTTTGGATTATACTCATTCTTCTTGTACTCATCATCATATTAATCAATCTAAAACCCGCCATGGAGGTCATGGAAAAAAGCGGTTTTTTCAAGGCTGTTGAAAAAATCATGC
Organism: Spirochaetales bacterium; assembly: GCA_016937215.1. GTDB lineage: Bacteria > Spirochaetota > Spirochaetia > SZUA-6 > JAFGRV01 > JAFGWI01. The sequence continues at coordinate 10,774 of JAFGWI010000186.1, forward strand.
CCAACGACAAAAGCACCAAAACTGCTCTTCCCCAGGCTGAAGAATCACCAAGCCCCATAGCCGATTCCAACAGCACTCAGGAAAGAGAAACCCCTTTGCCCGAAGCCACAGCTTTGCCGACTGAAACTGCAAGCCCAACTGAAACTCCTGCCGCGAAAGCAAGCGCCATACCTCAAAAAGCCAATTTAAGAAAAGCGGCCTTGTATTTTGTTCAGGTCACAAACGAGGCTGAACTAAAGCTTGTTCCAGCTTCACGCTCTGTGTACTTTGACGATTCACCCTTAAAAGAAACCTTGCTTGAACTGTTCAAGGGCCCCTCAAAAACAGATTTGAACAATGGACTAATCTCACAAATACCAAAAAACACCCAGCTCCTCGATGTTTATGTAAAAAACGGCATTGCCTATATTAATTTAAATGATGATTTCAGATTTAACAGCCTCGAACGCAAGGGCCATATCGCCCAATTAAAACAAATCATTCATACAGCCACTGAATATTCCACAGTCAAGGCTGTGCAGTTCCTAATAGAAGGAAAAACATTGGATTATATTGGTCCGGAAGGAGTCTATATCAAAGAACCCCTAGGACGAAACTCGATTATCAAGTAATAACACCTTGGGATTGTTCAGAAACTCTGCTTTTTGAACATCAAATCCAATCATATTGTCTTTTTATGAAAAATCCACAAAAAATTATTTTTGTATGAAAACTGTGACCCCCAGAAATAATGATAAAGCTGTTTCAAAGAATAGTGATATTCGAATCAAGGGCTTTCCCTAAAACATTGAGAGCATTATTGAGTATCAAAAGCCGGAAATTCACGATTGATCTAAAAAAAATATTGCAAAATAAAAAGAAAAGGATTAGTGTTAAATAATGATTCTTTACACCAACAAGCTGATATTTCCTGACGGCGAAACACAAGAAATTGAACATACTCTGAATATCAACCAAATTGTGGATTTAAACGGCTATCCTTTGACACTGCCTCTTCCAACACCTAAAATGATAGCCTACAGGGTATGCCGAATCTCAACCCAAAGCAACAGGGGTGAAGAAATCAGGAATTTTCACCTGGAATTAATGACAAGAGACGATTTAACGCATTGCACCCGAAGGCAGGTCAATTCGTCATTCTTTTAACACAAAGGACCAAAGCATGCGATACATAGACAAAAAAAAATCGAGTGAAGAAATTGTTGTTGAAGTCAGCGGCACCCTGATGGGAATGGAAGCAACTGAATTTTTCCAAAAATTGCTCGAAAACCAATTTACCTCAGATTATAAAATCATTACCCTGAATTTCAAGGATGTCGATGCCATTAACTCCTCATGCATTGGAAAAATATTCCTGTTTCAGAAAAAACTTGAAGAAAAGGGACGCCGAATACAAATCAAGGGCTGTTCCGACTCTCTGTTAAAGACATTTCAACTCATCAAGCTGGAACAATTGATAAGCATAGAAAGTTAAGCTCATTAGCATTTTCTTTCACCACCGGCACATCCCCGACCAGAACATATTGCTTGAAAATCACTCGCGGTTAATCATCTGAAATTGATCCAACCAGGATAAAAGGCTTCAAAACCATTGCCAAAGCTTTATGGGCTCAGTCCGCAAGTTGCAGGTGATGCCATTATATTTGATTCTCGGCCATTTCCCGGCCTCAGCGCTTCCTTCAGCCCACTTTCCGCACCGCGAATTCAAGTCTGAAAAACAACACTTTTGAGGAGAACAGTCCGCCCCCTGGGGGCGGAAAAAATATTGAAAAGGCGGTTTTTCTTTTATCTGGTGATGAAAATTTTATTTAGCAAAAACCCGGTAATCGATCCAGGGAAAAATATTATTCTTTGTCTCAACCTTGAACAACCACTCCTCATCGAGCTGCTTCATAACCAGATCACGATAAATCCGGTTAAAATTATAAATATGCTCACGTGTCCTTTTCACCGCATAGGGAACAGTGGTCCCGGTTTTCATGATAAACGCCCAGTCCGAGGTTTGGGCCAAAAGAACTTCCCTGGCCGCCTGATTCAAAGCCCTTAATTCCAGCTCATCAGGATCACCATAGCTTTCTGATAGATTGATCATGTTTTCAATGGCCCGGTGAAGGTGGGGATAAATCCAGTCATTGCTTTTTTCGAGCCACACTTCGGCATAACCATTATTCCCCCAACTTGAAAGCGAAGGAACGATGGGTTGATTTTCAGTATAAGCATGAAGATACTGGGTTGGCGTTATCATTTCAATCACATCTTTTTTTATGCCCAGTTCTTCAACCAGAGCCTCAATCCACAAGGGGCCTTCAAACCACCAGTGTCCGAACAGTTCAGCATCAAAGGGGCTTAAAACCACAGGAGGCCGGTCCATAAGCCCAGAAAGTTCCTTTATTTGTTTTTCACGGTTGTAAACAAAGTTTTCAGCATGCTCGCGCACCTTGACCAATGCCGCTCGGCGATTGTAAATCCTCTTGGTCTCGGAATCGCCGGTAACAGCATAATATTTGATACCCGTATTAATGCGAAGATCATTTTCATGAATATAGGGCCGAATATAATCCATAGGTAAATCATAACCAATGTCCCGGTAGTATTCTCGATAAACGACATCAGTGGGATAGCCATCGTCAGGGGACCAGACAGAGCGGCTGGAAGATGGGTCCCGGCCAAAGGCAGCCACCCCATTTTTACAGGAGATCGGGGCGTAAACACCGTATTTGGGCTTTTTACTTCCGTGCATAATCCCATGGGTATCGAGAAAAAAGAATTCCAGTTTGTATTTCTTTAAAACAACCTCAAGCCCTGGGAAATACCCGCATTCAGGCAGCCAGATACCAGCCGGAGGGCTCTTGAAATAATGAATATGAGAATCCACAGCTGTTTTAATCTGGGCCTCAATGGCTACAGGAAAGGCTTCCATTAATGGTAAAAAAGCATGGGAGGCCGCGGTTGTGATCAATTCCAGATAACCCTGCTGCTGAAATTCCCGAAAACCCTCAAGAATATTTTTACCATAAAGATTCAGAAAATCCTTTTTGTTTTCTTCAAAAAGATCAAGATACATCCGGGAAAGATGATTAAACTCAGGCTCATTTTCCGTGCGTTTCATCTCCTTAGCAGCCAGCTCAATCAGACTATCGAGATGATAAACATAACGATCCTGAAGCAAATCATCATCCAGCATGGCACAGAGTGTGGGCGAAACACTGAGGGTTAAATTAAACGCCAGACCCTTTTCGCGAAGTGTCCTGAAAACCCGCAACAAAGGAAGATAGGTCTCTGAAATTGCCTCAAAGAGCCAGTTTTCCTCAAGAAATTTTTCATATTCTGGATGCCTCACAAATGGCAGGTGAGCATGCAGAACTAACATTAAATAACCTTTATTCATAATGACCAGCCAATCTTATTTTTGATAGGGTATATAACTCGAACTAATAAACGAAATAATCCTTTGAGGAAAGCTTTCCATATCAGGAGTGAAACTTTTGAATTCACGGCGCACAATGTCAATAATCTTGTCTGTGCCCGCGGAAATCCACTTTTCATCGCTTTCATCAGAAACATCTGCCTTGGGTGAATAAATTACATTTGAGCTGCAAATAACCCTCTCAGATCCATTTGATTTTATTACAATTTCGCAAAGATAATTAGAATCAGGATGAGGAAGATTGATATACCAATTATCATCATTAAACTGAATAGGAATATCAAAATTGAAATTGGAATTTTTGCCGTTAAAATCGATCCATTTCACGTCATGCACCCGAAGCACGAGAGCCTCAAAACCAGGTTCGTTCTTCAGGGCCTCAAATTCATCGCTGTCAAAGGTCCAATAAGCAAAAGCCCAAAATGGATCACGTGTAATAAAAATGATTTCAGTGCCCTGGTAGCTTTCCGGAATAGGATAAACCCCCTTGTCCTGGGCCTCAATCTCCTCATCCAAGGCAATATGATATTTTAATTCTTCTATTTTTACAGATGGAACATTTTCCTGTTCCCTTTCCTGTTTGATCTCCTCAAGCTCTTCAATAATATTATCGATGAGTTCAGCTTTTGAAAATGAATCGGAAAACCGGATCTTGTGTTTTTCCGCGAAATCCTGCAACTGGGAAATGTTCAGCTGATTTAATCTTTCCTTGGTCATCTATCCCTTCCTTCAATCTCTTTATTTGAGTCTAGGCAAAAGCCTCCAACCTGTCAAGATGTAAGGTTTCTCATTTTATTTAATTTGCCCGAAACAATCATCAGTATCACTGTGAAAATATTCAAATTTCCATCCTTGATCAGGATTATCAGGACGCCCCCGACAGGCCTATTCCACTTTATTGGCAACTCAAAAAAAACATGAAAAGGGTTTTTTAGAGCAGCTCAAAAAAAAAACAAACTGGTCACATTTTTCCTACCGCGGCCCCTAAACCATAAAGGAATAGGCCTGCCGGGCCGGGCTTTACGGGGCTCCGCTTCGCTTCGAAATCCTCGCCTGCCATAAAGCAGGCTCCGGGTTTCAGGGCTTTGTTTTTGAAAAAACAAAGCCCTGCCCCTCCAATCCCTGGCGCAGCATAGAGGTTATTACACAACCTCGAAACACGAGGCTGTTGCGCTATATATGGTATATCACAAAAACTTCCAACCCCATATATAGCATCGATACCGACAATCCTTCAGTTACAGAACAGCCTCCATAGGGGCCAGAGCGAAAGCATAGCAGAGAATCACCTATCTACAAGGTTATAAACAAAATTCACGAAAAAGACAAAAAAGGACCCATAAAATCCTCAACCAGGCAGTTCATTTTTTCCACAATCATCTCTGGCCTCTGTTTTTTGAAATAATGGAAATAAAGGTTATCACTGAAAATACCCAAAAAGGCATAGCCAAAAAGCCGTCCCAGATTTCGCGGATCATCAAATTTTATCATGGCCTTCAAAGCCATAAGCTCGAAAAGCTCCTCCATGGCAAGAACCACCTTCTGCCTGTCTTTGAAAGCGATTTCAGCTGCCTGGGGAATTCTATACTGCTCCTGCACAATTATCTTCGATAACTGTTTTAAAACAGGATTAGTCATGCTGATCAAAAACTTCCTGTTCATGGTTTTTAGGTATTCAACCGGTCCCAGACTTTCCAGGAGAATATCAGACTGCCCATTATAATTACCAGCTGGTGCAATCAATAGCTTGTGATAATAATGATAAACCTCTTCCAGCAAAGACTCTTTTGAATCAAAATGATTGTAAAAACCGCCCGGAGTGATTCCTACAGCCCTGCAAATATCACGCACCGAAGCTCCCTCAAAGCCCTTTTCAGAAAAAAGCTCCAGAGCCTTTTCAAAAAGCCTTTGCCGGGTCTGATTTTTTCGTTTATCAATTTTACTTTCCAACAATAATACCTCTATACCCAGACAAGCTTCGAAGGGCCGCGCAGGGGTATTTGGGTCCATTCTGTCTCGCCATATCCCACAGCCAGTAAACCCTGAATTTTCTCGGTTCCAGGTATATTAAAAAGTTTTGGTATATTTTTCTCATTATTCATAGCCATTTCACAAAGCCCCAGCATGCATGAAGCCAGCCCCTGAAGCGTGGCCATCAAAGTGCCATAGGCCATGGCAAGCCGGACATCACCATTGAAAAACTGACGATGCATGGTGATTTTTTTAAAAGCCGAGGTAATGATGATCACCACCGGCGCTCCCAGGCAGAAACGGAACCCTTCAGGCCGTAATCCATTTTCGAAAGTATCCTGACAGATTTGCTTGTATTTCCCCAGCTGCGCGCGAGAATAGGGAGAGGGAATATCAAGGCGTTCCATATAGCTTTTAGCGAGATTTGTGATCAGCAAATTTTTTAACAAAGGGTTAGAACCCATTTTTTCCAATTTAGAATAATAAGCGTTAACCGCTTTCTCAAGGGCATCTATTTTAATGCCCGAATCGAGGATATAATAACAACGATTCTGTTCATTTCCACCCGATGGAGAACGCATCATCGCCTCCACCAGCTGTTTTATTTTATCTTTTGGCACACTTTGTTGTTTGAAAAACCGTTCCGAACGCTGAGATAAAAGTAACATATCCTGGTTTTTTGTCACAGGCCCGGCAGGAGCAGTGACGTGGTTGGCAGGTAAATGGCTCACCTTAAACTCAATGGCTTTTTGGGGGCAAACAGCCTGGCAATGGCCGCAGAAAATACATTTGGCATTTTTGGCAAACCCGGGAAATCCCTGCTCATTAAATTCTATGACTCTGGAAGCATAACAGATTTTTACGCATTGGCCGCATTTGTTACATAAATCAAGATTTATGGTCTTTTCAATCATTTTCAGCTCCTTAAAAAATATATAAACATGTGTTTATATATTTTACCTTGAGTTCGTGTTTCTTGCAAGGATTATTCAGCAGGTTTGTCGCGGTCATCCAAGCAGTTCTTAATTTGAGTGCAAATTGTACGTTATTTTCAAAGGGTGCAACGGTAATTTAAAAGGTGAACTATTTTAAGGCTCTTTTAGAGTATCAGTTACATTTTTTCGCGAAAATGTGGTTCCCATTTCGAATTGCTGGAAAAAAACAAATAAACCTTGATAATCCCAAATGCCTATGCTATAAATAGCTTAAATTAATTCCAGGTGGCCTGAAAAGGTAGAATAGGAAAGCAGGTTAAAATCCTGCGCTCATCCGGAGCTGTATGCGGGGATGAAAGCACCAGTTGGTATAAAACCAAAAAGTCACTGGAGGGGTAATTCCCCCCGGGAAGGCGGTGCGAGTAAATTGATCCGTAAGCCAGAAGACCTGCCTGGGATTCCGTACAATATATACTCTGAAGGAACCAATCAGAAATATATTCATGACGAATCCCGATTTCCGGTCCTCCTGCATCTATTTAGGAGGAAAAAATGCAAAAACTCGTAACATTCGTAACATTATCAGGGCTATTCATGGTTCTGATGGCTGCAGGCTGTGTTTCAGCCAAAAGTATCAATGAAAATCCTAAACCCCTTATTCTGATTGCCGCTTTTGGATCCAGCTATGACTCAGGATTATCCAATTTAAATGATTTTGATAAATCCATCACCCAAGCCTTTCCCGACCATGAAGTTCGCTGGGGATTCACTGCCTCATTTATAGTTAACAAGCTTCGAAAACAAGGGGTAAAAAGCCTTTTTGACCGGCAAATCCCCTTGGAAACTCTGGATGAAGCCCTGGACCGAACACGACTTGAAGGTCATTATAAAGTGCTGGTTCAAAGTTTGCACCTCATGGTCGGAGCTGAATTCAGACAAGTTATGGATGCCGACACAAGAGGCCTGAATGTAAAATACTCATTCCCTTTGCTTTTTAACAGTGAGAACATCGAAAAAGTGGTTAAAGCACTTGAAAGTGAAATAGCTGATAAACAAGAAACAGCAACCCTGTTTTGCGCCCATGGAAACGAAAAGCATCCCGAATACAACGCTCAATTAGTCGAGATCGATCAATATTTACGTAAAAATTATACCAATACATATTTGGCTGTAATGGAGGGTAATCCCGAATTTGAAACAGTTGAGAAAACCATAAAAACCAATGGCAGCCAAAGCGTTAAATTTGTGACCTTTATGTTGACCTTTGGCGACCACATATCCAATGACGTAATGGGTGCTGAAGAGGATTCCATGAAAAGCAGGCTTGGATTGCCCGCTAAAGTATCCAATGGTTTAGCAAGCAACAGTTCAATTCAGCAAATCTTTATCAAGCAAATGGGCCATGTATTAAAACAATTTAATTAACCGGATTCACTGAATGAAAAAGTTTTTTATTAATTTGTGTCTGGTTATTTTTCTGATTAGCGCAAGCTGTACAAACAGTATTAAGGTTGAAAAAAGCCATTCAGCTATGAAAATACTGGGAGAAAACACCAACTCTGTCAAATTCAAGGAAGCCGATGGAAATATCCTGACACTTCCCAAAAATCCACAAAGAACCATAGTCTGCCTTAATTCCATTCTTGATATATGGTATATGGCTGGAGGTACATCTCTGACCAGAATCAAAGGCGAGGTCAATGTGCCTGAAGAAGCCCAGGACTTACCCCTGTTAGGTTCCATTTCTGCCATAAACCGTGAGCTCATTATGGAACTGGAACCTGATTTTCTGATTGTCAGCAGCTCTGATTATCAAAAAAGCTTGCGGGACTTTTTTGCCAAAGAAGGAATTCCCGGAGTATCAATTGATTACGCGACCTATGATGATTTCAGGGTTATCTTTGATCTTTTTACGCGGCTTACGGGGAAAAGGGACATTTATCAAAGAACCCTGTTACCCATAGAAAGAAATGTCCAAAGCATCATTAACCAGGTTCCCAGAAAAGACCCTCCTCCCCAAATCTGCATCCTCTTTGCTTCGACAAAATACGTAAAGGTCGAAACCCGGAATAGCATTACCGGCGATTTTTGTGAAAAACTGGGCGCGCGGAACATTTACAATGAAAGCGTCATTGAAAAGGCGACTCGTGTAGACTTAAGCCTTGAGTACATTCTTGAAAAAGATCCTGATATTATATTTGTCACCACCATGGGTGATATTGAAAAATGTAAAAACCGTATCAACATGGATGTAAGTTCAAGCGATATTTGGGGAGGATTATCCGCTGTAAAATCCCATCGTTTTATTTACCTGGACAAGTCCTATTCAATTTACAAGCCAAATCGATTTTACCCCAAAGCCTTTAAAATAATGGCTGATTATCTTTATCCCAATGCTTCTATTAAACTATCTGGTAATTATTAATGAAAGCAAAAAGCAGTGACTTTAGAACCATAAGATCATATCGCCTAAGCGTTTTATTTATATTCCTACTGTTATTAGGGTTTACAAGCGCCTTGTCTATTGCATTTGGTTCCACAGCTTTTACACCAGAAGAATTGCTCGAGCATTTATTGCTGGAGCAGGATTCCACAAAAGGCCGAATACTGCTGAAAATTAGGCTGCCTCGCGCTCTTGCTGCCGGCTTGGTCGGATGCTCCATGGCTTTGTCAGGATGTATTTTACAAGGAATAATGCGAAACCCACTTGCCTCACCTAATATTATCGGGGTCTCCTCGGGAGCTGGATTAGCCGCTGTGATAATCTTTATCCTTTTCCCCGGATTCTATTATTTAGTAACCCCCATGGCCTTTATCGGGGCCTTTTTTACAACCCTTGTTGTTTACAGTTTATCCTGGAAAGATGGCGCCAGCCCCTTAAGGCTGGTGCTTTCCGGTATTGCTGTATCTTCTTTTTTAAATGCCGGCAGCCATTCCCTGATGATTTTTTATCCAGACAGGATTCATAATGTAATTGGTTTTATGGTAGGCAGCTTAACAGCCATTACCTGGCAGGATGTCATGACTTTGTGGCCCTATGCCATAGCAGGAGGCGGGCTGTCATTTATTCTCGCAGGGCAACTCAACATACTTACCATAGGAGACGAAACAGCCACAGGATTGGGAGTCAATGTTGAAAGGATTAGAATGCTTTTTATCATGATTGCTTCAGTGATGGCCGCGGCAGCTGTGAGCGTGGTTGGGTTATTGGGATTTGTGGGGCTTATTGTGCCTCACCTAGCCCGCTTGATCATCGGGAATAATGCCCGTTACCTAATCCCCGCTTCAATGCTGCTGGGAGCCATTATTGTGATATTATGCGATCTTATAGGCCGTGTTATCATGGCACCACTTGAACTCCCCGTAGGAATAGTCATGGCTTTTGTGGGTGCGCCTTTTTTTATCTTTCTTTTAAGAAAAGATGGCATCAAAACAAATAGGAAAAACCATGGCCATTAAAACAAGCAAACTAAGTGCAGGCTATAGAGGGAAAAGCATTATTCATCAAGTTTCAATGAAAATTCCCAAAGGCTCTTTTTGCACAATTATCGGAACAAATGGATGTGGTAAATCGACCTTGCTCAAGGCCCTTTCCAGAAATCTGGTACCCATAAAAGGCTCCATAGAAATTGAAGGCAAAAACATCCTTGACTATAACTCCAAAGTCCTGGCACGAAAATTGGCCTATCTCTCTCAGTCACCCTATATTCCCTCACAGTTTTCCGCGGCCGATCTGGTAAGTTGTGGTCGTTTTCCCCATAGCAAGTGGATGAGCATTCTAAGCCCCTATGACCATAAAATCATCGATTGGGCTATGAAGCTCACCGAAACCTCAGATTTTGCTCATCGGGAACTGGAACATTTATCAGGTGGGGAACGACAACGAGTGTGGATTGCCATGGCCCTGGCTCAGGAAGCGGAAATTCTCTTGCTAGATGAGCCCACCACTCATCTAGATATGGCCCATCAATTTCAGACATTGGAATTCCTGCAACATTTGAACCGGGAAATGGGACAGACCATTCTGATGGCCATTCATGATATCAATCACGCGGCCCGTTTTTCAGACCATATTTTTGTTTTTAAAAATGGCTATCTTCTCACTCAAGGTCCACCGGAGCTCACCATTACAAAGGAGGTAATAAAAGAAGCCTTTTCAGTGAATGTGAAAATCATTCAAGACTATGAAAATAATTGTTTGAATATTATTCCCCTCAGAGGAATAAAAAAAGCGTGCTTGTTTAGCTAAATCGCGATTTGCCTATAAAAAGGGATAGAACCATGGCACAGATAAAACAAACCGGATAAGGAGCAGCCATTCTCGGTGACTACCTTAATTGACTATAAAATCAGGTTTTATGAATTTTTGAAAGCGCAATAAAAAATATAAAAAGAGTCACCGAA
>JAFGWI010000187.1 GCA_016937215.1 Spirochaetales bacterium
CGCGAGCAATAAATGCGTAGCATTTATGACCAGCGCGGCGCGAAAAAAGCGCGCCTCTGGGTTTTAGCAAGTCATTTTTGAAAAAATGACTTGCTATTATTACAATCCTTAACGCTAAAAATAGTGATTCCTTTTTAAGCTAAACAAATACCAATATTTTTACAAAGGAATAACGATAGCCCAGGAGTATCAGGTTTCCGGTTTGGATTCAGATCTTTTCTTAACAGGGGTTTGCAGCTCCTTGACATCATTCCCGATTCAAAATACCTTTGACCCATGATAATAACACCTCGTTTACCAGCTTTATTATTTGAATTTGCCCATAAGATGAAAGAATCAGGCTTTTCCTGTTTTCTTGTGGGCGGAGCAATCCGTAATATTTTGATGAAACAAAAGGCCAAGGACTATGATTTGGCCACCAATGCCCTTCCTGAAGAGGTCATGGGAATTTTCCGGAGAACCATTCCAACCGGTATCAAACACGGGACCGTGACTGTCTTGTTCAAGAATAGCCAGCTGGAGGTCACCACTTTCCGCATAGACGGAAAATACTCAGATTCTCGCCGGCCCGAAGAAGTGCATTTCTCAGACTCTCTTCTGGAAGACCTTAAGCGTCGTGACTTTACCATCAATGCCATTGCCTTTGATCTTATCAATAAAAAACTTGTGGACCCTCATCAGGGCCAAAAGGACCTGAAAAAAAAGATCATCCGGGCCATTGGCAACCCGGTTGAGCGCTTTAACGAAGACGGCCTCCGCCTCATGCGAGCCTGCCGATTCGCCGCACAGCTTGGTTTTAGAATCGAAGAAAAAACCTTCAGGGCCATGAAAACATGCGCCGCCAATATCGAAGCTGTTTCCTGGGAAAGAATCCGTGATGAATTATGTAAAATTTTAGGTTCAGATGATCCGGTGCAGGGGCTGGAACTGCTCACCGAAACAGACCTGAATAATTATGTTCTACCTGAATTATTATCATGCCGGGGAGTAAACCAGCGAAGCCGGCATTATTTTGATGTTTACTACCACCTTCTTTATTCTTGCGAAGCCGCGCCCCGGGATAACTTGATTTTAAAAGCAGCCGCTCTTTTTCACGACATAGCCAAGCCGCTTTGCCTGAAAAAAAATGAAACCGGTGAAAACACCTTTCATGGTCATGAAAACGCGTCAGCTCAGTTGACTGAAACGATTTTAAAACGTTTGAAATTTTCCAATAACGAAATAAGGGATATTTGCCACCTCATAAAGCACCATATGTTCGATTATTCCGAAACCTGGTCGGACAGCGCCTTACGGCGCTTTGTTTCACGAGTCGGTTTGTCCTGTATAAATGACCTGGTTCAATTACGCATGGCAGACCGGGCAGGACAGCAACGAAAGAAAAAAGATCCTGGTTTGCTCCTTCAAATGCTCAAGCGAATTGAAGATTTAAAAAACAGGGACCATGCTTTTGGCATCAAGGACCTTGACATAAGCGGTAAAGACATCATGAAAGGTTTGAAAATTGATTCAGGCCCTGTTATTGGTTCAATACTAGATTTTCTACTCGAAGCAGTCCTCGATGATCCTGAGCTTAACCAAAAGAACCAATTAATGCTTTTAGCAAAGAATTTCCATGAAAGCAGAATCAAAATTATCGAACAGGAAAATAAGAATAACCAATAAAATCTAATCACCTCCTAACACACCTTCTCTTTTCCAGACCTGCCACTTAACTTCTTTTTTAAAAATCATGGTGTAAAGTGTTTTTACCAAAGCAAAAAACTCCACATAAACAGCAAAATAAAATAAAATTGGCGCGATCGGTATAAAAGGCCCCACCAAACGGTTTAATTTGTAATTTCCGAAATATTCGCTCATAAATATGGTCATCCCAATTACCATTCCCGAAAGCAAGAAAATCAAATTCAGATGGAGTATACTGTAAAATAAAATAAAAGGAATAAAAATGACTTCATAAAAAAGAAATAATTCAGCCAATAAACCTATAGGCAGAATTATCCAGGTTAAAAAGGGATTATGTTTTTTCTGGGTACTGAAAAACATTTTTTTATAATTAAGAAAGGTTTCAAAACGTCCGCGTTTCCAGCGAACTCTTTGCTTAACCAGACCTGAAAAGCTCGTGGCGCCCTCTGTAATAACAAGGGCTTTCTCGGCGTAAAGCACCTTATAACCGGCATCCTGAATACGTACCGACATATCAATATCTTCAGTAATATTACCGGTTGTAAAAAAACCTACCTCATCAAACACACTTTTTCGGTAAGCCGCGGCTGCTCCGCCTACAACAAAAACACCGTTAAAAAAGGATTCCACTTTCTTCATGCAAAATGTTGCCACAAATTCAAGATGCTGAATAAGACCCAATGTCCCTTTGATATTACCCACCTTGATATTTCCCGCTACAGACATCACTTTTGGGTCCTTGAAATGCTTAACAAATTCACCTATGGCTGCCGAATCAATAATGCTGTCAGAATCGATGGTAATGATAATTTCTCCTTCAGCAAGCATTATTCCCCTGTTTATGGCGGAAGCTTTGCCACCATTAGCCTGGTAATGATAGCGAAGCACAGGTGAACCAATTTTTTTCCGTTTATTATAGTTTTCAAGATACTCTCTGGCCATTTCATCAGTCCTGTCAGTTGAACCATCATTGATCGCCAACACCTCAAAATCAGGGTAGTCACATTTCAATGCAGAATCAATGGAATTGATGATTCCCACTTCTTCATTCCAGGCAGGAATAATGATTGTCACTTTAGGTTCGTACCTCAAAGGATAGCGCTTTTGTATCAGAAATTTTTTAATCTTATACCAGGGGCTTAGAACCAGATAAATAAATAGTTTAATAAAAAAGGGAATAGCCAAAAACAGCATGACCTGAAAAGGCACTGGTAATATCAGGATATCCATGGAAGGGGAAATAATTGTATATATCAAAGCTCCCCCTGTCAGGATATACAGAAAAGTACAAATAATATTTCTAGTGTTTTTTTTATTCAATGATTTCATTTACTTGTTCTCTCTTCTGAATAAATTGATAAACAAAGGCACTGATCAAATTTGAAAACAATACAAGCAATAAAAACGAGAAGCATAATTGCAAATTAAACAAAGGTATCATGGGGTTAAGTGATACCAGCAAGGAACAAGCAATTACGGCCAACAAAACAATACCTGCTAATAGTTTGATTTTGTTTGTTACATTAAGATTTTTCATTTTATACCTCACTTTTTATTAAACAAATAAGCTAATTGCATAAGTCCTGACATTAGCAATTAGCAAGCAACTGAAATTTTTAACTGATTATCCGATAATAAGTAAACTTATTCGCAATTTTCATGATTCTTGCAAAACCTCTGTTTTGCAGGAGCCTCATAAATTCTTAAAAATTTTATAATCGCCAGATAAAAAGCTTTAGATCTTTTTTTCAATTTGTTATTCTTAATACAGTATTGTCGAGGCAACTCTATTTGGTTGCACTTGAATATAAAAAATCCGCTTTAAGTTTCAAAAAAGGATTACAAGGCGGGATTTCTGCTATATAATGAATCACATTGAATCGCCGATTAGTGGAGTAAAATTGGACAATAATTTTGATGATCTTGAATATATCAGCCGGGTTTTACAAGGCGAAACAAAGGCCTTTGAAGTTCTCATCGAAAAATATCAGCTTTTGATCAAAAAACTGGCTTATAATTATTTGCATCATACCGAAGATGTTCTAGACGCGAGTCAGGATATTTTTGTGGAAATCTACAAATCTCTCCCTCGTTTTGACTTATCTAAAGGTTTTTTACCCTGGCTTTATTCCGTTGCCTTGAACACACTCAAGAAAAAATACCGAAAAATCAAGGGACATACTCTTGTCATAAAAAAAGCTCAGGAACAGAAAAGAGAGGACATTGAAAAAAATGAAATCCATAACAGAGCACAGGAAGACCGCATGGTTGTCAAAGAGGCTGTCCATAAATTACCGGAAAAGTTGCGAGAAATCATTATATTATATTATTATGAAAATCTTAAGGTCAGTGAGATATCGGAAATTACAGGTTTGAGTGATGAAAATATTAAATCACGGCTCTTTCGGGCCAGAAAAAAACTAAAAGAAGATTTGCAGGATATGCAACCGTTTTAGATTATTGTGACAATATATATATGAAGGATTGATATGAATTGTAAGGAATACAAAGAATTTACCGAGCAATGGCTTACAAATGGAAAATTGGCTCAAGATGTTATCAACAAAATGGAAACTCATCTGGCCGCTTGTCCGCTTTGCCGGGAAGAGAGTCGATCCTTTTTCCAGGTAATAAATTCATTTTCCCGATCTTCTTCGCTCGACCAACTGCCTCAGGACATCATGGAATCAGATCTGAGAGCATCCATAATGGCTAAAAT
The DNA here is from genome assembly GCA_016937215.1 of Spirochaetales bacterium. Taxonomy (GTDB): domain Bacteria; phylum Spirochaetota; class Spirochaetia; order SZUA-6; family JAFGRV01; genus JAFGWI01. Next base: position 4,406 of record JAFGWI010000187.1, read on the forward strand.
CTCAAACAAATCCATTCAATTTAAAAGCAAAAAACCATTTATATATAGAATAACAGCAGTGGCGGCATCTCTGATAATTATCTTTGGGGCTGTTTTTGGAGTGATCACATTACAACGCAGCAATCAGTCTACTGAAGTGATTGTCTGCTTCACTCTTTACGCGCCGGAAGCCAGCACTGTTTCACTTGTGGGGGATTTTACCGATTGGCATCCCCTTGAACTGGATTTGGACCAGCAAGGCAACTGGATAAAGTCCATAGGGTTAAAACCGGAACAAAGTTACTTGTACAATTTTCTGATCAACGGTCAAACCTGGATTCCCGATCCTCAGGCTGACATGAATATAGACGACGGATTCGGTGGAAAGAATTCGGTTATAAATTTATGATGAGGTGGAGGTCAAAAACTATGAAACCCGGCTTTATACTTGTGTTTCTCCTAGTATTCATGATATGGCCCAATTCATTACTAGCGACAGATGGGGTAGATAATGATACCAACGAATTTCTGAACATTTTTTTCAAACAGAATGAAAATAATAAACAGGAAATCGAAGAAATCAAAATGATGTTTATGGAAGAAGTGGCTTCTGAAAAAATTCCCTTGAGTGTTATTCAATTTGTCGCTAAAATGATAAACCGAGAGATGAAATTTGATTCACCCGCTCAGGCGGCTGACTATCTTCTAAAGATAGTTGATGAAACCGATATTATGATCCGGCGAGGTTATGATCCGGCAAAAATTCAGGCCTTGGTGCAGCTAACCACTCGAGATCGGGATATTGCCGCTGCAGAAATACAAAAGCGAATTCAAAACCGCTACCATTCAGGCGAAGACAACCTGAAAAAGCAATTTAGAAAGGGGCAGAATGACCGGGGAGAAAACAAAATACCATCAGACCAAATGGGTAACAGATATGGAAAGGAAAATGAAACCTCTTCCCCGGGCCCAAAAGAGCGCAGATGATAATCACAGAAGGCTTTATCATTCAAAATGTCAGACTCTCTTCTTATTATTTAACTGTGTCTTTTTTTTAGCACTGATCTACGTTCCTGTATTTTGTCAAGATACAACCGACAGTGAAGTTGAAAGCAAATTAAACCAATGGTTTCAGCTTCAAACAAAAGCCTCCGCTTATAAAACAATCCACAGGGACTTACTCGCGGAAATCAAAAAACTGGCAACTCACGACATTACAACAGAGTACCTCTTTGAAAAATTGAACCAAGGCCTTTCCAAATCAGCGCCCCCGGAACAATTGCTCTTGGCGATCAAGGAAGATGTTCAAAGATTGATCCAGGCCAAAAGCATAATTCAGATGCTTGGACAGAATGAAGGAGTATTGATCAAACAAGCTAATATTAAAAGCTTAAGCATCTACATACAGGCTGGATTGAGCATGGATTTTTTCAATATATTATTACATGACTACCCCCTATTTACCCCCATTCACCAGACAAACACCGATGAATTCACAGCAAGAATCAATCAATTTCTCCTGCTATGCGAAGCTATGGTAAAAATTGGCAGGGCCAGCCAGAATAATCATGAAGAACTGGCCCGTCTGGCCTTGGCTATTGTCAAGAGTCCGATCGAACCAAAGGCCTATGAAACACTGGCCTCCATGTATACCCGGGCGAAACTCAATCACCTAAGCGATACCATAATCATGTCAACCATGATAGAAATACTTGAAAACAAAGGCGGGATCATTGAAATCACAGACCAGCTTAACAGAAGGATGAAGTATCGATGAGAATGTTTTGGCTTTTTATATTTCTTTTTATTCTTGTTTTCGCGGCATGGGGTGATCTTTACATTTATTCCCGTGCTTCGCTTTATGCACCCTATGAAGCACAGGGTATCAATCTGGAATCCCTTGTAAAATGGGATAATTACCTTAAAATTGATCAGAGGTGGTCGTTGTTTTACATACTTGAAATATTGCAGGACTATGACTATTTTTATGATCCTGACGGGATAAAGGCTTCAGCAAAACTAGATCTCAGTTATCGTGAAGATTTGTCCCTGAATCTGATTTCTATAGAAGCCCGTGGTTTTTTCTATGATCTTCAAAGTATTCCCGATCGTGAAATTGATGTCAAATTTCTCTTCTCAAGGCCATTGGGAGATATCTACATCCAGTGGGAACCAGGCAGCAGCTTTTATTTCGAAAAAGCTGAATTAGCTGATTTAAAATCTTCTGTTTCCCTGTCACTCTCTCCAGGCAACTCCATGATTTTACAGCCGGCTATTAATGTAAACTGGCGCCTCTATCACGAATATTCGCCCGATTTTTTGCTTAACATTTCAAGTGAATTATCACATTATCTGAACAGCGACCTGAGCTTTTTTTACTCCCTGAATTATTTTAAAAATTATTCCGATAATTACACATTATTATCTATTGATAATAATGAATACTTGTTTGAAGTTTCCAACAGCTATGACAAATTACAAGGGGGCCTAGGCTTAAGCTGGTATTCCCCCCATTTCCGCATAAACACAAAGCTTATCGCAGCTATGGAATGGCAGAATTACATGGCCATTGCCGGCAGCCAATTAACAAATGAAAAAGAATGGTCCATAAAACTCTTGCCTGATGTTGAATTAATCCTTGGTATTTTCGATCCCCTTTTATTTAGTTTCTTTTTTGAAAGCGCTTTCGGATTTTCAAACAGTGATTACCTTAATTACCAGGAATGCAAGATAGGTCTTGAAGCCAGTATGCTTTTATAAGCAGCTAATTAATTGGTGAAAAACTTTTCCAGCTTTGGCTTCCAGCCCTTTTGGTTGAACTTTTTAATATAAAGGTATTCCGTAATAAAAAATAAAATGCCTTAATCTTTTGCAGGTGGTAAGAACAATCAATCGAGCTGAATTTAACAAGAAGAAGATGGAATAACGCGTTTTTAGCTGTATTAATATGATATGACCCTTTGAATATTCAAAGGGTCATATCATTGAGAAATAAATAAAATCCAAGGCTTTAGTTATACAGCCTGTTTATCTCTTGCGCTGAGACATCTGGAACAAATCTTGACCTTGCGTTTTACGCCGTTGATCAAAAGGCTTTTTGAATGAAGATTGGCTTTGAAAGTTCGTTTGGTCCGAACACCAATTTTAACACCACCACCGCCTTTTCGTCGCGGGAGACCTTTTCGAGGCACATTCTGTCCTGATGTTGTTCCTTTTCCACAAAAATCACATGTTCTACTCATATTTCTACTCCAATAGGGATTTTGGTCATGCTGGGCTCACTTTATACAAGAACAAAAAAAAAGTCAACTATTGAGAAGGGCGAGAATCACGCTATTCACCGCATTTTTTCAAATTTATTGACATTTTACCATTTTATTCATGCATAAAGCTCTCCCAGTCCTGTTTTGTTTCAGTTAATGGAAGCATAAAAACCCCATAACCCTTCATCAAAATCCTACATTCCGAAGTGAATTTAGGTAATTTATTATTAGCACCTTTAAAAACCCGAACAATTTGACCAGCTATGGGTTTTTATCCGTAAAATTCAGTGATGATTTTATAATCAACCACGCGTACAGGATAATTATCTTCAACAAAAGCAAAGGCCTTGTTTAATATCTTTTCGCCAAAATCCTTGGAATTGGAAACAAGGGCCGCGCCTATTTGGGCAAAGCTGTGGGAATCCTGAAGATCCACCTCGGCAGCACTCACTTTATAGCGATGGATCAGTTTATCCTTTATGGATTTGACCACCCGCCTTTTATCCTTGAGCGAGGGGCAATCGGGAATTTCCATGAGAATCTGAAGAAGCGACACAGTCATGTTAATAAACCTCGGTGTCTGGTATTTTTAAGCCAGTAAATATAGTCTTTCTTATTTTAGCTTGTAATTATACAATGATTTTGATTTTGTGAAAACACCCATTCCTGAGGCTTTGCTATCGGTTTTTCAGCTTTCCCTGATGGAAGAGTGAGCGAATTCGCGCGACATAATACAGCCGAAACTCGACTGTGAGGGATGGACAGGGACCATTACCGGTTTTTCAAAACCGATAATGGCAAGCTTTTTTCCGCGATAATTTCGCGGAAAAAACTTCGAAGCAACGCGTAGCCCGAAACAGCCCGACCGGGCTTGTTTAATGACAGGACCAGGGTTTAGCTTTAAAAAATCATTTGACGCGATGAAGTTGCCCGGTCACAGCCATCGCCTTAATTTATCAAAACTCATCATCCATCATGCTCTGAATATCCGCCAAACCCAGATCAAGCACAGAGCTTTTATCCTCGGGCTTGTCCGCCATACGGTCTTTTAACGGAAGATACTTTTCATTAAACAACTTGGCCAGTTGAAAAATATCATCATCTTCAAACAACTCTGGAATTTTTACCTCCAGGTTATATTCCTTTTGCGCCATCCCCTGCTTCATCACATTCACCGGGTCAGAAACGGTCATGGCAAAATGGGGGCTGTAAAACAACAAATAAGCGATCACCACCAGAAGAACAATGCAGAAATATGTTAGGCTGTCTTGGGCCTGGATCCGTTCCAGGGTAATATTTTCACCCCGTGTATCAAAAACCACTTTTATACCCGAAGCATCCAGTCTGGCTTCTTTGAGGTCTTCACCAAAAACCAGCCGAGCCATTTCACTTTCATTATACTTACTGAAATAAACTTGGTCGCCCTTTTGAATCATGACCACATCATGGGCCTTGGCCGTAATCAGCAAACTATCAACAATGCGGCTCATACTCATACCGTTCGCGGCTGACTCAGCGATAATGTTTAAATATTTTTGACGAATGCTTTCAAAGCCATCTTTATTGGCTGAAAGATTCAAACCACTGGTTACCAAGGAAACGCAAAACACACCTGCCACAATCACCGAAACAGCGATGGTGATAATCTTGGCCACATGGCGCTGGGCCATGGGAGAATCAGCGTATTTGATATTTCTGAAAACCTTGATAATCCGAAGCAGCCTTAGAATACGGGCAATGCGGATGGTTTTTATGAGCTTCAGCAAAGTTATAAAACCCAACAAAGAACCCAGTCCTGCTGATGACAGGTCACGGACAAAATAGGTCACAAATTGGGGGCCCGAAGAAAGCATAAGAAGGGGCACCGAAGCCAGAAAATCCACCCAACCATATTGGTGCACAAAATAATGTGCCATACCTTTGGAATTCTGGGCCAAATAAAGCCGGGACAAAAACTCGATAGTAAAGAAAAGGTCAAAACAAAAACCCAGAATCATCAATGCGTCACGGATGTTTTGCGACCAATGACTTAACAAGGCGAAATCTTCCAAAAAGGTGTGAACAATAACCAGGATGATAGCCGCGGTTATGAAAAACTCAAAAATATTAAAATCCGATTTTTTTTTCATGGCTTACCACCCGTTTTCCGCAGCGATTTTGTAAAACTCATCGAGGACCTTGATATCAAAACCATAATACTTGTAATTCCGACGGGCAATATTGAGCCAGCTCTTGTCGGGAAAATCAGCGCCACGGTCCACTGTTTGTATATGTTTGTAATTTTTACAACGCATGGCAAAAACACCGGTAATGCGCGATGTTGCTTCAGTATCCTTGTTTTCCAGAAATGAAAGATTGGCATTGACCGCGCTATTGATGAGCTCTGGAGGCAGAAGTTTCAGCTGGTCCTGCATGTCCCGGCTAATTTTTTCAGCATACTGCCTGGGAATCAAATGACTGACCGAATTATTCTGGTAAGACGAAGTTGTTAAAGTAGCAGTAGTTGCTCCCACCATGAGAAGCAAGGAAGCCTTCACCATGTTCTTGATCTCTTCTTTGGACATTTTCAGTTTCTGAACCTTTACAAGTTCAAAATGAATATACTCATGACGTAAAAAAGATTGCTCGATGTACTTGTCGGTAATCGACAGGCTAACAGCTGTAAAAGGACCGTTAAAGGCCTGCCGGGTTTCATACTTGGTCAGCAGTTTGGCGAGAAAATCGCGGATCTGGTCCCGGCATTTTGAAAGGGGATAATTGACTTCCTTTAAAAAAGACACAAAGGAAAAATCAATGCGCTCGAGCTGGTCATTAATCTGTTGAAAAAGGTCCTGGTTAATTACATCCAGAAGCCCCTGGTAAAGAATGGCAAAAATCTCGGGCCAGTTCTTTCCGTTAAAAAAAGCAGGGCTTGTCAGCGTCGGAAACAGGGAATTGGCATTTAACTTCAAAAACTGCAAAATCTGCTCTTCCTTCTGGAGCAAAGGAAAAGGCTGAAGAGCCGGATTCGCCAATAATCGCTTGATAAAGGCCGAAGCCTTGTTTAATTCTTGATCCATAGCTTTCTTCTAAAAAAAATAGTCTCTTCTTTATTTTTCGGTTATATTGGAAAATAAGTCAAATAATTTATACATTTTTCCGGGAATTCCTCCTTTTGGATCATTTTTTTTTTGATAAATGATGTTTTTTCAGTGATTTTGGCCTTGCTCCAAAGCGGGCCTTTCATCAGGTCACAATCAACATAATGGAAAAAACAGATTAAATTGCTTTACAAACAGCGCTTTGTCGCCCGGGCTTTCCATGACTCCGCCTTCCGGCTACGACCCCCTTTTCCGCGAAATAATCGCGGAAAAGGGGTTTTCGCCCGGTTTTTGAAAAAACCGGGCTCATCATTCCAATCCCTAAGGCGGAAAAACTCATTTTTGCTATTTCTGGATTTTGTAAAGACATTAAAAAGGCATGTTACAGCGGCTACATGATATATTGATGGCAAAGCCTATATCCTCGTTTCCCAAGGCCTCCAGACAAAAGGCCCGGACAAGAAAAGAGTACACCTCGGATAAACCGTATTATTGGCTGATATTGTGACGCAAAAATACTTGTTCCGGACCAGCTTTAATAGGAATCGAAATACAGAACCATCTAGAAACCGGGTATCAAACCTACATAGAACCTGGCAATCAATAGAGCATCAACGATGGTTATTCCGCCGTCGTTGTTCACATCAGCAAAACGAGGGTTAAAATTTTCTGGCTCGAGATTCACATAAAACTGAGCGATCAATAACGCGTCGAGTATGTTCACCACAGCATCTTCATTCACATCGCCGGTTTCAATTAGCGGACCACCTGTGCCGATTTTAAAACTCATGATATCACCCACAGCGCTAATGCTGTTAACATCAAGCCCTGAGGCTTGCTTCGTGTACCATGTGGCGCTTGGACGGGTACTGTCATTAAAGCTGTCTCGATAACCAGCCCTGAAGGAATCATTGGCATCACCATTGTTGGCAGAATTTTCCAAATCAAAACGACCATCAGCTTGTTCCAGAGACACAAGATTTGTTTCGTTACTGTAAGTATTCTTTCCTTCGGTGTAAACATGCCAGATGAGCATACCTTCACCGGGCAAATTGGCATTTCGGCCACTCCGGCGCACAGACTCAAGATAAAAAACCTCATTGTTACCGCCGTGATACATGCAGGCTTGGCGGGAATTTGATACCAGATCAAAGCTTCCATTTACAAGTCCTGTAATGTCAGTGACATCAATCCAATCAAGAAGATGCAGAAAATAGGGATTGGGGATGGAAGGATTGCTCCTGTTAGAGCCGCTGTCCCAATAACCAAGCCCTTTGTCATGATTATCATAGGCATACAAATCATCCCAGCCGCAAACCATATGGCCATTCTCATGAGTGAAGGTGAACAGCTCGGTGCTAAATGAATCACCCAGGTCTGTTAGCTGGTACACTCTGGCTTTAATGCCATTAACGGAAAAACTGCCATTTAGCCAGCCCTGATGGGGCCACAAGCCTTTTGCCCACCCCATGGAAGGCTCCCCGGCGTATAAAACGTTAATAGCTGTAAAATAACCATCCTTTGTTGAAAGGGGGCTGAAATCAAAACCACTTTCGCGGAGTTTGGTCAGAGCTTCATTTATGAGTTCCGGCACCTTACAATATTCACAATTGGCATCATAATAGGATTTTACCTTGCTTACTGTTATGACGTCGGTCACAATGTTCTCGTAAATCAGCTTTCCATTTGAAACCTCATAGAACCAGTCCCTGACCGATCCATTGGCATACCTGCTTGAATATCCCTCCTGATTACAAAAAGCCTGTACTTGATTTTTTGTAACCAACGCCTTTTGGTCAGGAAAATCTACAAGCAAGGTCAAGCCTGTAATGGTTCCAGACAAGGACTTGGTTTTGGGCGGAGCAGGCTGAAAATCAAGCGCGATCCGGGGTGGTTCATTTGTAGAAATGGCTGCTTGGGTCAGAATTTGTTTGTTATCAAAAGCCTTTTTTTGCATTGACTGCTGATTTATTCTCAGGTGCTGCTCAAGGCCTTGGGTCCCCTGTTTCATAAAGCTTGTGCCTGTACCCGGCATAGCGCTTGAATCGTTCTCGGGTATAAAAAGACGGTATATGATCCCGGTTGACAGATATTCGTTTCCCTCAGATGAAAGTTCGGCATAACAGATCCAGCCGGAAGAGGAATCACGGACAAGGGTGTATCCATCAATACCTTCTACATCCTGATAAAATTCATCACCCCAGACTCTAACTGTCACCCGGCTTTTGTCGGGTTGCTGTAACTGAAAGTAATCACCCCGGTGGGGCGCAGCATAAAGGCTGAAGGCCACAAGAATAAACACCAAGAAAAATACAGGTTTCTGATAAATAACTTTATGTGATTGCATCTTTTACCTCATTTAGATTTGATTTCGTTTTAATAATCTTCAATTTATGCCATTAAAAATACCAAATAAAACATTACATTCTTCGATTTTAGCCATACTTCGGCATTGACTTTAAATAAAATTGATAATTTGAATAACTCCTTGTTAAAGATTATCATGAGGCAATGGGTCTGTCAAGTTTTTGGCATTCTCTTTTGAATGTGTTGCGCGGCCGGATGACAAAATCTTCAATAAATATTTCACCCTATCAAATTCTCTCCTACTTTTATAGAAAGGAACCAACCAGGAGTAAATAAGTGGCTTTTTTTATTGTGAATTAATAAAAATTTGGAATGAATTTGAAAAAGGAATTCCTGAAACAAAGCCTATTCTTTCTTGGCCAATACTTCTTGATCAACATAAATGAAGCCTTCTCCGTATATAAAGGGCGATTCATAATAAATACTTGAACGGTCAATAATGTCCTTAAGGATTTCCTTGGCATCCTCCCCTTTGGCCAAGGTGGGATAATATTTAAAATAGGGGATGCGAACCGGATAAACTTCAAAGCGCTCTACCCCCCTATCGCCAAGGCCCACACTAACGATCATCGATCGATAGGTTTCGGTCCACTTTGTATCCATGTCAAAGGTGAAATTTCCCAGACTGTAAATAATGGGCTTTCCCTTGTAAAACTCGATTCCCTGAAGCACATGGGGATGGTGGCCGATGATCATGTCTGCGCCAGTGTCGAGAATTTCATGGGCCAAATCAACCTGATCGCGTTTATGATGAATCATCATTTCAGGGCCCCAATGAAGTGAAACAAAAATATAATCAGCTATTTTACGCTGCTTGACCTTAAAGACATCTTCAAGCACTGCTTTTTTTGTTAATAAAGGAGGCCCAGGTGAATTTTTATCAGCCAGCTGGGCTCCATATATTTCATCACAATAGGCCAGAAAAGCAATGATCTTATTTTTAACTCGTAAATAGCGTGGAAGCCTTGCTTCTATTTCATTTGCACCTGTACCAATCCATCTGATTTGAATCAAATCAAGAAGGGCCATGGTTTCAAACATGGCATCGGGTCCATAGTCCATGATATGGTTATTTGCCAATGAAACAATATCAAAACCAGCATCCAGCAATCTGAAGGCGCTTTGAGTAGGAGCGCGAAAGGTAATATTTTCCTTTTTTATATCAGTAGCCTTTCCGATTTCAGATAAAGGGTTTTCCAAGTTCGCGAAAGAAAGATCAGCATCAGAAATGAAGGCCTTTACATATTGGTAAAAATCATCAAAACGATGGCCCTGCATTTTTTTATACACATTTCGGGTTGTGAGAATATCACCGACAATTTTCATGGTGATTGATGGCGATTTAGTCTGAGTGCTTTCACGAGATTCGGCTTCCGGCTCTTTCAGAAGGCTTTTATCAGTTTTTTCACAGGAAAGAAATATCAGCAACATTAACAAGATATAAAAAAAAATGAGCATTAACCGGACAAATTTGCAGAAGATTCTCACATTTTTCCCATTCTAATTATTTTTGAAAAAACCTTCCATAATATGAGCCTTGGTCCAAAAGTTAACTTGGTAAGCAATTCCGGGCACAGTTAATTTTTCATGGGGCTTAATGTAATCCTTGAAATTCCAGGAAAAAAGGAAACCCGCAAATAAAAAAATAATAAGAGCAAAGCCATTCGCGAGGATTCCCTGAATGGTTTTATTTTTTGATAAATGAACGATTGAATAAGTGATCAAAAAAAACATAATTATTGAAAGTATCACTAAATGTGTCCAATGCTCAATATACCAAGGTTCCCACCACATGATAAAGCGACTGCCCACAATAAGCCATATTAGAAGGGCTGGCAAAATCAGGCCAAAATTCTTGATGATTTTTCTCAAAAAAACCAGCATTAACACAAAGAAAAAACAAATGAATCCCCAAACCAGGTTTGAGGGTTGAAAATCCCTCAAACTATTTTTTTCAAAATCAATTGTTTTTGTGTCAAAACCAATCCAGTAGGATCGACCATAACCATTCAATGTATGTGCATGTTTGTTTTTAAATTCTTTGCCCCATATATTAGTTGATTTTAGCAAATAGAAATACCTGAAAAAATTTCCCTTGATATTCTTTGCCATATAAACCTGAGCCCCGTCCTCATTATCTTCGAGTGACAGATTCAATTCAACATGGCCAATATAAAAATATGAACCACCTATCATGGCAAGACTGTAAAAACCAAACAAAACCGCGTATATTAAATTATGGAGAGGAAATTTTTTATTCCTGGGGCTTGTAAAAAGAAAAACAATAAAGGCTGACGGAAGCATTAATAGATAAGCCTGATGAAGCAGAATGGCTATTGAACATAAAACAGAAAATAAAATAATGAATAAATGAGGTAAAGGAAAACGCTTGTAAAAAATTAAGCTTAAAAAAGCAAGATTAATCAAAAGAGCGGGTATCAAAGAGGTTTCATTTTGGGAAACAAAGCCCCATACTGTAGCTGTTACACCAATCAGGAGAGACAATGCCAATGACAAAAAATAGCGTTTTGAAAAAATATAAAAAAAGGTAAAAAACAAACATAAGCCGATAGCTGTAATAAAAATGTTTTTAAAACGCTGAATAAATGAAGTATTGTCAATGCCCGTCAACGCGGTAAAGGCCTTTTGAAACAGATAGGAGCTTGTAGAAAAATAAAGGTGATGAGGATAATAGGTGGGTGTTTGTTCGTGAACATCCACCCAATGAAAATAAAAAACCTCGTCATAACCAATAGTTCGGGACATATGCTGAAGGTTAAAATAAAGATAGCCAAAAAAAATGAAGGTCAGGGTAACAACAATAAGAAGTGCTCTGGCCCAATTTCCCATGAACTAAAGCCCCAATTCCCGGCTCAGGCGCGCAGCTTCTTTTACAGGTATGGCAGGTATCAGGACCTCCTTATCGCGGGTAAAAATTTTTAAATCGCCCACAAACAAAAGCCGCTGCAGGATATTCTGTTTATATTCAGTCACGGAAATACCTTCACGCTGGATCTGCTGGCTTGTTTTTTTTATAAAATTCGAAGTGTGCACCAGAAGTTTCTCAGGATAGATAATAATTACAGCCAGGATGTGCTTTAAAAGCATATTCATAATAAGCAATACCATCCACACACTGAAAACCAGGGCAAGAATATCGTAAAGGTTTTCGATAACACGCTGACTGGGAAGTGTAAAGGTAAAAATCTCTTCCAGTTTAAAAATATCCAGCCATTGAAGAACAAAAAGCACAAAATTATCTTTAATATATGATAGAATCGGGAACACAGGAATAATCAGTAAAGCCAGAAGCCCGCTGTAAACCCAGGAAACCGGAATCATCACCTCGGTGGCATTATCAAGATGAAAGGCCTGGGGAAGGAGTTTGAAACGCAGCCTGTGATAAGCTTCAAAAATCTTCTTCATATCAAAACCTGCCTTCTTTTTTAACAGGCCAGGGCTGTTCAATGTCCGCTCCGGCATCGATTAAAGCCTTGACGATATTCACATAACCACCTTCGGCCGCGTAATGGATAGGAAAATAACCCCTGTTATCTGAAACATTAAGGTTCACATCAAGCCAGATCAAATTCTTTACCAGCAATTCATAGCCCTTTTCACAAGCCCAGTGAAGCATGGTAAAAGTGCTACTCTCAAAAGCCGGCGGTTCCGCGCCCTTGGACAATAATAATAGAATGGCTTCCAATTGCCTTTTGTCATAGGCAAAATCAAGAGGACTCTGATTCTTGTTGTTTAATACATTAATATCCACTCTGTTATCGAGAAACAGATTGATGATCTCGATATTCCCTGAAGCCGAAGCCCAATGTAAGGCTTGGTTCCCCTCTTGGTCGGCAATATTCATGTCCGCTTTCTGAGCAAGCAAATACTTTACAACAGCAATGTGTTTATTTCGCACCGCGTTTATCAGCGGGGTAAAACCAGCCTCATCTTTGATATTCAAGTCCATCCCTCTGGACAGAACTTGCTTCACAATATCCAAATGCCCTTCTGAGCTAGCCCAATGGAGCAAAGTCACTCCCTTGAGAGACTGAACACAACTTATTCCCATGAAAATCACAAGAATTATCAAGGCACATAAATATTTTTTTTCCATTTCTTTTGGTTATAACATGAACCCTAGCCCATGACAATGAAATTTTTTGATTTCATAGAAAAAATTTCATTGTGAGGCTGTTACACAGGGCAATCGGTTTTACAGACATAGATCGTGTAACGAGAGTGATGATTCACTGAATCGACTGAAAAGAGTGGTGAAAGCCCCCGCGTTGCAGCGGCCACAGCATTTAAACCTTTTGCTTTAGCTTCGTCCGATTAATCCGGCATGGTTAAGGAATCATAAACGCTCAGCAGAAAAAATGTCCATTTTCTGGCTATTGCCGGTATCTCGCTGATAATGCGTTAGGGATATGAGGCATGGCAGACAATTTTTTCAAAAATTGTCTGCCAAAGCGTTTTTTGCCGGATTTTTTCCGGCCAGGTTGCATGTATATAGTGAATACCAATGAGTATTCACGTTAGCGAGCAATAAACACGAAGTATTTATGACCAGCAAAAAACCTTCGGAGCGATAGCGAAGTGCCGATTAGCCCGGCCTGAAAGCCCTTGGGCTTATCAGGCAACGCCCAGGAACTTTCACTCAACAAAAAAATTATTCAAAGCCCAAGAATTGAGCTCCAGCTGTCAGATGATTTCCTTAAGCGGAAAAGGCCGGACAGGGACATCAGGTTCCCTGGCAATGGCCGAGATGATCAGATAGTGCTCCGAAGGAATATGATCGAAAATGGAAGGGGGATAAATCCAGGGTTTTCGTTTCAACCACTGATCCGATTCCTCAGGGCCACGGGGCATACGCAGATAGCCGTTTTCCATAATTTTATAGGAAGTCTGCACTGTTGAGATTGATTTTTCGCCTATACGGCAGAATTCGATGGGACCCTCGGGAACAAGAGCGAATTTTCCAGGATTTTTTCCAAAGGGGGTATCCTGGTACAGAAGGAATTCACTGCTGGTCAGGGTATCAATGTAGGAACTGTTTTCTTCCAGAAAGTTAAAGGTCTCCTGCAGGGCCTTGTCGTTTGAGCCAGGCAGACCAAAAATCATCATGGCTAGGTTCTTTATTCCGGCTTCACGGCTGTTTTTCAGCACACCGGAAATAATCTCGGGAAAGGTGCCTTTTTCTGCTGTATCGAGAATATCTTTGCTGCCCGACTCTACACCCCAGCTGATCCACCGACAGCCGGACCGGTAAAGCTTGTCCAGGAGTTCCCTGGTCATATCAGCCGCGGGCCGCCCCATAAAGGTATAAAAAACCGGTAGATTTCTGCTTATCAGTTCATCAGCCAGGGGTTCAAGAACCTGGGAATCGAGATACTGGTCGGCAAAATAATAGAATCTAATGCCCTGTTTTTCAAAGTTTTGCTGAAACCAGTCGGCAACAAGGGATGGCTGAATGCTCCGGTATCCTGAAAAGGAAAAATTATGGGCGCAGAAGCGGCATTTTCGCCATTTGCAGCCCCGGGAAAGCAGCACCGGCAAAACCGGTTCAGGATTAAAATAATCCCTGAAATCAGCCCAGGAAAAATCAGGAAGAGCGATGGACTTGAGTGAAAGGGAATCGGGTTTTCGGTTTCTGATGATTCTGCCCTTGTTTCTCCAGACAAAACCGGGTATCTCCTGGGGTGGAAGCCCGTCAACAAGAGCGGCCATTGAGAGCTCCCCTTCTCCCATTATCAACCCATCGAGCCAGAGAGCGGATTCCAGCAGGTCCTCCGGTGGACATAACATAACCGAGGCCCCGCCAATATAGATTTGCCTCTGGTACCCCGTTTCCCGTAACCAGCGGGTAAAACCAAGGGCAAAGAGCAGCTGGTCAGGGAAAAGACAGGAAAATCCCAGAAAAAGGGAATCACTGGAAATATAGGCAGTTAAAAAAACAAAGAGCTTTTCCAGGTCAAAGCCGAGCTCCCCCTTGTTCAGATAGAGGGCAACTCTATCAAGGTAGTCATTTATCTTTTTCTTCAGATTCTGACGGACAGCTAAATAGGATTGAAGATAGCTTTTTGAAAAAAAGCCCTTCTCTCCTTTGACAAAAGAACGGTAATCCTCAAAAGCCTCTTCCCGGTCTGCCACATGATTCCAGAGGCGGATATTCAGATCAACAACCCGGAGAGACCCCGGGCCCTTTTGCTTATCCATATAAGCCTTCAGATAAGAGACCCCCAAGGGAATATAGGTTGCCGATGCGGCAGGAGGAAATATTATTAGCGGTGTCATTTGAAAATACTCTCCAGAATCAAAGAATGGCATAGAATGGCCTCAAAACCAGGGGTTTGTCAATGGCTCGGCTGAAAAGAGTTTTGGGTTTTTGTGATACGGTTTATCCGAAATCCCGCTTCACCTTAAACGGGGTGTACAAAACGATGGAGTAGAATGATACAGCTATCAACGGCATCTGGTTTGTTCTAACAACAGGCCTGTGACAGTGAAACTTGGAGACTATGCCGGAATACTGGAGCAAATTTGATCAACCGCTGCTCCTTAACAAACACTTTAAAGGCGGTTTGTTGTGTATCATGAGTGTTTATGCGCATGATAAAAGTGTCGATGGACAAGACAGGTAAGATGTTTCCTCCCTCCAGTCGTCAACATGACAAATGAATGCCAAATCGTGCACATGGCGAAGAGAGTAATCCCCAGGTTGTCATCCTGAGGAGGTACGACGAAGGATCTGAAATGTCTTAGAAGTCAAGTGCTAATGTAAAAATCAATTCCGGAAAAAAATCCGGCAACCGCAAAAAAGCAGAATCCATTTTCTTCCAGCTCAATCCTGATTCAGACGATTGATTTCATCAACAGAAAGCCCTGTGAATCTGGATATCTCCTCAATGGATACTCCCAGCTTCCGCATGGTTAATGCTACTTTTTCCACACCTTGTCCCATACCTTTTTCAACACCTATTCCAATCCCCTTCTCCATACCCTTTTCTATACCCTTTTCTTCCGCCTCAGCAATGGCGCTGTTATAATCCTTGAGCCACTTTTGACGCGCTTCATAGGCATCTCGCATTTTGTCATCCCGGGTAAAGTGATTATAAACCTCATGGGCCTTGGCAATGTCCTGGTCATCCTTGATTAAAATTTTCATAACAGGGTCCTCCTTTCCTTCATTCAGTAAATAATAAATCCATTTTTCA
>JAFGWI010000188.1 GCA_016937215.1 Spirochaetales bacterium
AAGGATTTCGAAGCGAAGCGGAGTTATGGAAAGCCTGGCCTGCTGTAATGAAATGAAAGCAGGAAACGCCCAAGGTAACAACCAGCTAAACAAATACGTTTTTTCTATTAATTCCTTGAGATCACAATTTTGCGAAAGTATAAATATGAAAACAAGCAGATAAGAAAAGTCTTAGAAAATTCATCCCAAATGCTTCATTTCCAGATTGGTAAACTGTTTGATCATCTCCCGCCACAGGGCTTCAGCCAAATCCTGGTTCAAACCCTTTGCCAAAGCTTCTTTCCTGATTCTGGATATCACCTCTTCTACTCGACCTTTAGCCTTCACCTGTTCCGGGTTTTTTTTAAAACCGCCAGCTTGAATAACATAGTTGGAGCGAATAGCCAGGAGTTCAATCAATTGCAGGTCGATTTTGTCTATCTCCTCCCTGACTTGGGCCAAATCTTTACATTTTATCACTACTCTGTCCATTTGGAACTATCCTCCTGGTTTATTTTGTACGGGCTGAGCTGCTTTACTCTTTCGGCTTCTGCTATACAGAAATAATTGCATCACTATTATGAATGTTTCACCCTGCCTGGTGGGTTAGCAAAGGATTCAGACGAGTTATTTATGGGCAACAATTTCGTATTTTTAGCTTGTGAAACAAGCTCTGCATCCTTACTTTGGTCGCAAATCTATGATTTGCTTTTTGCTATGAGCTTCCTATCAATGGGGCTCAACGTTTTTTCCTTGAATTTTGTTGGGAATAAATGCGTTTACACTCCTTTTAAAAAAAATCCCGGCCATGAAAACAATAGGGAGGGTAGATTCTCCGGATTCCCCAAAAATTTTTTTGCCTTTTTTTGTGCCGTGGCTTATGATTTAAAGGGGCACCTGTACTTATAGTGTGTTCCGGGAAATGAGTCCAGTCATAATCAGGAAAATTGTTGATAGGATTTTAAAAAGCAAGAAGAATCCTTGGAAAACCAGCCTGAATCTGGCTTATGATGATACAATACAATCTCCAGTTTGAAAATTCATGGGGTGTACGAAGGAAAATTAGAATGGGACCAAAGCCGAGAGAAATATCTTCTTATAAATTTCATAAAATACTCAAGCGAAAATGGTTTTTCAGCCAATTTCATCCCATACTTTCTCTCAAGGAAAAGAGAATACTTGGGCTCGAAGCTCTTTCCAGAGGCTACTGGATGCAGAAAGCCAACCGGGTCAATCCTTATTTTTTGATAGAGGCAGCTAAAAAGTATCACAGGGAAACCCAGCTGGATGATTTATGGCTTCAGCTCTCCATGGAGAATTTTTCCAAATCCGCTTTTTGCCGGGAAAATCTATTATTATTTCTGAATATTAATACCTCAAGGGTCAAGGAATTTCAACACTACAGCCAATGGGTGATAAAACTCATCGAAAATTATCACCTAAGCCCTGATCAGATTGTGATAGAAATAGTTGAATCTGAAAGCCTTGATATTAACGCACTGAAGGAATTTACGATGATTCTTAAGCACTCTGGAGTTCACCTGGCCTTGGATGATTTGGGAGCCGGTTATTCCAATTTTGACCGCATTCTTCAGTTGGAGCCTGAACTTGTCAAGGTAGACCGTTCCTTGATTCAGGATATCTTTAATAATCACACAAAGCAGTCAACCTTTCGATCGATTATCGATTTGGCCCACAGAATGGGTATTTTGGTGGTAGCAGAAGGGGTTGAAAATTTGGCGGAGATTATCCAGTGCGGAATACTGGGAGCTGACCTTTTTCAGGGGTATTTTTTTGCCCATCCCCTTGAGATCGAGAAAATCAACGAGAGTCTTTGTTCTGATCGTATCAAACAGGCAAATGTGGAATATAAAAATCACTTGAATGATACTCTGTCCCATAAAATCGACTATCATAAAAATCTTAAAAAAACTGTTGAGCTTATCGAGTTTGATGTGCTTGATAAAAAGGATTTTTTTAATCTGGAAGACAGTTTCCGGAAAATCAGTTTACGTTTCCCCCATATTGACAGTTTTTTCATACTAGACCATCAAGGCAAGCAAGTGAGCCCGGGTTATGGAACACCAAAGCAAAAAAACCGCTTTGGTCTTTATAATCCTTCTGAATTGGGAACAGACCATAGCATGAAAACCTATTTTATTTCCAGCCTTCGTGGCATGGACTTTTTTATTTCAGATCCCTATATATCCTTATCTAACGGAAAACTTTGTAAAACCATTGTCCGGCCCTTTCGTATAGATCAGAAATGGTACCATCTTTGTGTGGATTTTTTGGTGGACTTGGAAAAAGACCAGTCATTGGTTTTAGGTCTTTGATAAAGGAAACCAGAACCTGAAAAAAGGGGTTCTGGCTTGTCAGCGTCCGTATCCTGATAGGGTAAAAGTATTCTTATAATTGCTTGATCTTAGCCCCGCCTGAGGTCTCAATATCCTGTTCATTGACCACACCGGTATAGTAAATTTCCGAGAGGCCGGAAGCCTTGGCATCGAGATCGCCGTTCAGGTTGATATAGGCCTTGCTCATGCCGCTGCATTCTATTTCCACATCGCGAAAGCGGATTTTTCTCATATCACAGTTGGAAGAGCCTGAAATCCTTGCTTCAAGATCACGACCAGTACCTGAGAATTCGGCGTAGCTGTTGCCGGAAATATCCAGTTTGATGTCCCTGGCACGGATAATGCATTGGAGTTTTGACATGCCAGAAATATCGATTTTCAGTTCTTTGTCCAGATCAAAACCTTCGGCTATCTTGACAATGCTCATGCCGGACATATCCAATTCTTCAATAACCGGCATTTTTATGCGTGCTGTAAGATCGCCGTTTTTAATATTCATTACACCTTCGGTGAAAATACTTAAATTTCTACCATTTTGCTCGACTCGTACAAAATCGATGAGCTTCTCATCAACAGTCAGGGTTACTTGGTAATCCTGGCTTGGCTCAATGTAGACTTTAAAAAGCGAGCTCACCGATATGGTGTCAAAATCAGTGTTTTTGAATTCAGCGCTTTTATTAACGCCAGAGCCCTGTATGTAAAAAGCAGTTGAATTACAAGCTGCTAGAAGCAGAAAAAGCAGCGTCAGTGACAGAATAGCAATTTGATTTGGTCTCATTAGGTTCATCCTCCCTATATTCATGGCTATAGTTATTGAACACGCTTCAAGGGCTTTAGTGTTACCTATATCCATTTATTTTTCAAGCTGATAATGGGATTAACAGTGACCTTTATGCTTCAGGAATAACATTTGCTTATGCCTTTAATCAGCCGCGCCTTGCCTGGCTATTGACAGAAGCCCTGGAAATGGTTACATTAACGCATAAAAAGTTTAGGGAGCTGTAGGAGCGGCTGAGAGGAGACTTTGACTGTCTCGACCTCTTGAACCTGATCTGGGTAATGCCAGCGAAGGGATTTAGGATGTTTCTCTTCCTTTTACAAAGATCCTTTTTTAATCAAGGCCAATTTGTTCCCCTCCCTGGGAGTTGCTTATGGAAAAAATCAATGTGAGTCTGCAAATTTTGCCTCTTGTGGGTGATGATGAATTGTATCCTGTGGTGGACAGGGTGATCGAATACATTCAAAAGAGCGGTGTTAAGTATGTTATAGGGCCTATGGAAACCACTATGGAGGGTTCTTTTGAACAGTGTATGGCCATTGTGAAAAGAGCCCACGAAATTTGTCTGGAAGCCGGGGTGCCGAGGGTGGGCAGTGTGATCAAGACCGATGTTAGAAAAACAGGCGTAACAATTGATGAAAAAGTCGGAAAATACAGATAGGTTTTTGATACCTTCTGTGACCATCCTTGTTTTTCTGTTTCTCTGGGAAGTGTTGGCTCGCGTGTTGCAGGTGCCTGTGAATATTTTGCCCGGGCCCCTTAGAATTGGGTGGCAGTTTGTTCTTTCTCTGCCGCAAATGTTGCCTCATCTGCAGCTTACCCTGTTCACGGCAGTAACAGGTTTGCTTCTTTCTCTTATTATTGGGCTTCTGGCCGGCGCTTTGATGGACAGGGTAAGGTTTTTCAAAAAAGCCCTTTATCCTTTTATGGTGATTTCCCAAACCGTTCCCATTATTTTTATCTACCCTTTGCTTGTTATTTGGTTTGGCTTTGGTTTGTTTCCTAAAATTCTGGTGGTGATTATTGTCTGCTTTTTCCCGATTTGCGTGAATGTGGTTGACGGCCTTGCTGGTGTTGATCCTGAGCTGGTGGATCTTTTTCGTTCCATGAAGGCTCCGGGGTGGCGCACTTTTTTCTGGGTACGCCTGCCCTCGGCCATGCCTCAGTTTTTTAGCGGCTTAAAAATTTCCGCAAGCTACGCGGTTATCGGAGCCGTGGTTGCCGAGTGGCTTGGTGCCAAACAGGGTGTGGCAGTGTTCATGATACGCTCATTTAAAAGCTTTGCGACCGACAAGGTCTTTGCGTCCATATTATTGATTATCATCTCTAGTTTGGTTTTAATGGGCCTGGTCCTGTTGGCTGAAAGACTTGTTATTTCCTGGAATTTCAGGAGAAAAGGGCAAAAATCCATTTGAAGCTCTTTCAAAACTGGAAGTTTAAAAGAATTATGAAAATTGTGAAAAAGTTATTTGTTTAGCAAACTTATTTATCAGCTTTTATCGCGTTAGGGATTGCAGCGAAAACCCCGCAGCAGACCGCTGTTTTTAATCATTTGCCATTTCTTTGGACAATCACAGCGGTGGATACAGGTTCCGCGAGGAGTTGAAGCGAAAAGCCCGACCCCATGAAGCCGTGTGCGCTTTATTTCATTTGTAATAAAATGAAATAAAGCGCTCATAAAAAAGCGGAATGGGGAAACGCCCAAATAAGCCATTACTATACAAATACTGTTATTTTATCGCAAAATACTACGTTATTTGTATATTGATAGTTGCTAATGTCAGGACTTTTACAATTAGCTCATGTGATTATGCCATTTGAGGCTAAATGATAAGGCTTTTTGGGCTTTCCCCTGGAAACTTTCAAATCAGGATTAGATAATTCCATGTTTTGAGCCAAAAAACTATTTGCGCGATTTGCCTTGTAAAGAGGGAATTGAATAAACAGAAAGGTTAAATGTTAAAAATGAAAAAAATCATGCTTCTTTTATTATCTTTGTCGTTGTTTTTAGCTTGTAACAAAGAATCAGAAAAAATTACGCTTGTTCTGGATTGGGCAGTGAATACCAATCATACGGGTTTATATGTGGCCCTTGAAAAGGGGTATTATGCCCAGGAAGGTATAGAGGTGGCCATCGAATTTCCTCCTGAAACCGGGGGCAGCTCTTTGTTGTTGTCCGGTACGGCCCAGTTTGCCGTGAGTTATCAGGAAGAAATCACCTTTGCCCGCATGGGTGGCACACCTCTCAAGGCTCTCGCGGCCATTATTCAGCATAATTCAAGTGGTTTTGCCGCGCGCGCGACAGCAGGAATCAAAGATTTCAAGGATTTTGAAGCTAAACGCTACGGCGGTTGGGGCTCTCCTGTTGAAGACGCGGTGCTCAAGGCTTTGATGAAACGCTCTGGCGGTGACTTTAACAAGATTGAATTGATTCCCATCGGGTCTATGGATTTTTTTGCTGCCACACAGCAAGGTATTGATTTTGTCTGGATTTTTCAGGGCTGGGACGGTATTGCTGCTGGTTTAAAAAATATTCCCATCAATTATTTTCCCTTAAGGGAAATTGACAGGGCTCTGGATTACTACACCCCTGTGATTGCCGCGACTGACAGCTTTATTGAAAAAAATCCCGCGAAGGTGAAAGCTTTTTTAAAGGCAGTGTCAAAGGGCTATGAATTTTCCGAATCGCATCCCAAAGAGGCTGGCGAAATCCTTTTAAAATACGCCCCAGAACTGGACAGGGAACTGGTATTGGCTAGTCAGGAATTTCTTGCCAAGGAATATAAAGCCGATGCCCCCAAATGGGGTGTGATGAAACAGGAGGTCTGGGAAAACTTTGCCAAATGGCTTTCTTCCTACGGTTTGCTGGAAGGCGAGTTTAAAGCTTCTGATGCTTACACCAATGCTTTTTTGCCATAAACAGGTATTGAAAGGATAGTCTATGATGATTGAGGCCAGGGGAATTTCCTTTTCCTATGGCGATCTGGAAATTCTCAGGTCCATCAGTTTTACGGTCAGGCCCGGCGAGTTTGTCAGTATTTTGGGGCCCAGTGGATGCGGTAAAAGCACCCTTTTGATGATACTTGCCGGGCTTCTCACACCGGATCAGGGCCAGGTTTTTCTTCAGAACAGGGATTGCACTTCCCGGCCTGGTGAATTAAGCTTTATGCATCAGAAGGATTTACTTTTGCCCTGGAAGAACCTAATGGAAAACTTGATGGTGCCCCTGGTGCTAAAGAAAATCCCCTATGACACAGCCAGGGCCGAAGTTGTATCTTTTTTACCGCGCTTTGGTCTTGAAGGTTTTGAAGCATTTTTCCCCCATCAGCTTTCGGGTGGAATGCGGCAAAGGGCTGCATTATTACGGACATTTCTTTATTGCCGCGATATTCTTTTACTTGATGAACCTTTTGGAGCTTTGGATGCCATTACACGTATGAAGCTGCAAAAATGGCTCCTGGGTTTTTCCGAGGAGGTAAAAAGCACGGTGATTCTAGTGACCCATAATCTTGACGAAGCGGTTATGCTCTCAGACCGAATTCTGGTGCTATCAAAATTACCCGGCCACATTGCGCGGGAAATTCCGGTTACTCTTAGCCATCCCAGGTCCCAGAATGTGCTGATTTCCGGTGAGCTCTCCTTGATAAAATCCGAAATCGCGGAATGCCTTGATTTATGAAAAGAATCATTATTTGCGGGCCTGAATCTTCTGGCAAAACAAGCCTTGCCTCTGCTTTGGCGAATTTTTTCAAATGTCCCTGGGTGCCGGAATATGCACGGAACTATATTTCTGGTCTTCATCGGGCCTATGAATATAGTGATCTTGAGCATATCGCCCTTAGACAGATGGTGCAGTATCTGGAGTACTCACCTGATGATAATTGGCCCTTTGTATTTTATGACACCCATTTAATAATAACCCAGGTGTGGTTTGAAGAGGTTTACGGTTCTGCTCCCTGGTGGCTGAGGGATTATATAAAAAAATGTCACTATGACCATTTTCTTTTATGCGCGCCGGACCTTCCCTGGGAAGCTGACGGTATTCGGGAGAATCCTGGTGTGAGGCGTGAAGAGCTTTATTTCCGTTATCAAGTGTTAATCAAATCCTACGGTTTTTCCTATTCCATAGTGCGCGGTAAAGGTGAAGCGCGGCTGAATATGGCCTTGTCGCAAATTTCCTAAGTACCAGGTGATGGTATTTTAATTGATTTTTGAAAAATTCAAATAGCAGGTGTTTTGGGCGTTACCTGGGGTGTAAATTCTGTTAAAAACCATTCCCCCTATTTTTTTATCAGCTAAAATATTTTCTATAGCGGATTAATCGTTGTCATACCAGCAATTCTCAATTCTCAATTTGAGTAGAAATTGTACGAATTGCACTTTATTTTCAAAGCCCGAATTCATGTCTGAAAAGCAACACTTTTGAGGGTAACAGTCCGCCCCCAGGGGGTACCCCCTGGGGGCGCAAAAAATATTGAAAAGGCGGTCTTCCTTTGATATCCTATGTTTAACCCAAAAAGCATAAGAAAAGGAGCCGCTTAAATGAATTCAAATAATACCACAAATACTAAGCGAAAGTACAGGGTATTAGATCCTGAAGAACGGGGTGAAATTATGATCGGCTTG
>JAFGWI010000189.1 GCA_016937215.1 Spirochaetales bacterium
AGAATGACAACGATTAATCCGCCATAGAAAATATTTTAGCTGATAAAAAATGGGGGCAATACTTTTTAACAGAATTTACACCCCAGGAAACGCCCAGCTAAACAAATACGAAAAAACAACTTTTTCTATTCTTTTATATCACCGAGAATCGCTACAGCTAAAGATATGATTTTGATAAAAAAAGGGCCACTGCTGAGCAAAATTACAGGTTGTGGTTCTCACAACAACAAGACATAGTAAAAAATCCCGGTAGTGAATAACGAAACATTTATTGACTCGCTTCCGTAAATCCTCCCTGTCCTGAAATGATATCATAAAATATTATTTCAAAACAGCTGAATGAATACAAAAAACCTCAGCTATTAGAGCCATTAGCAAAATCAGGGCCCTCTTGAGTGATTCCCGAGACTTTTTCCACTGAAAAGGGAGTAGACATGATACGCAGTTTTTTGAGTTCCCCTAAAAGCAGAAAAATCGTTATACAGGTAGAAACAAGATCGGCAACTGGAAAGGAAAACCAGATCCCATCAACCCCCATTAAAAAGGGCATTAATAAAACCAGGGGAATCAATATTAGAAATTGCCTGGACAATCCCAGCATCAGGGATTCCGTTTTTTTCCCTATAGCCTGAAAATAGGTGGCTCCGGTAATTTGTACCGCGGCTAAAGGAATAAAAAAGGCCATAACACGTAAAACACGGGCACTTGCCGCGATAAAGTTCTGATCCGAAGAAAAGAGGCTCATGCTTATCTGCGGGAAAGCCATTACCAGAATATAGAAAAAAGTCGCAAGTGAAAAAACAGTCAGAACAGCGACATATAAAGCTTTCTTGACCCGGTCATAATGTTTAGCCCCATAATTATAGCCTACTATAGGCTGGAAACCTTGAACTATCCCCAGAATAGGAAAAATAATCAGCGACAATAGTCGATGGGTCGTGCCGTAAATGGAAATCGCCACATCTCCGCCGTAATGCCCCAGACTCTTGTTAATAACAAGAGCAAGAACACTCATGCCTGCTGCTTGAATAAAAGCTGGAGCTCCCAGAACAGCCGCTTCCCCCAGTATTGCTTTTTTTATTCTGAAATTCCCCAAGGTAAGCGGAATATGGGTTTTTTTTGTTAAATACAAAGAAAAAAGATAAACACAAGTAAGCAATTGACTAAAAACAGTGGCAAGAGCGGCACCGCGCACTCCCATTCCCAGACCAAAAATAAAAACCGGATCCAGTATGAGATTACAAACAGCCCCGATAATCATACCTGTCATGGACGCACGCGCGTTACCCTCGGCCCGAACAAGATTGCTGGCAGCCATTCCCGCGGCAAAAAAGAAAAACCCCGGTCCGATCGTCCCCAAATATTCCTGGGCATAGGGCATGATGGATTCACTTGCTCCAAAGAACACCAGAATATCTTTCATAAACAACATGACCAAAAATATCATCAGGGCTGTTACAATAAATATGGCTGTATAGGCTGTTCCAATCGCTGACGCGGCCTCCTTTTCCCGCTTTTCACCCAGACGACGCGACACAATGGAAGCAGCACCAACACCAAGGGCTTGAGCAACAGCTGAAACGATCATCTGTATCGGGAAAACAATGGAAAGCGCCGCGATAGCCAATGGCCCGACGCCATGACCAACAAACATGGTGTCAACTATGTTGTACAGGGCATTAACTATCATTGCCACAGCAGCTGGTATTCCCATTTTTAAAATAAGAGGAAAAATAGCCTGGGTTCCTAAAAAAGCTGTTCGTTGTGAAGTATTCTGTTCTTTATCCATGAATAAAAAAATAACGCAAAAATGATAGAAAAGCAAGTACTTGCTTGCATTAATTTCATGTGCTATCTTTAAATTTATACTGACAATTCTATTGCAGTATTTCTTGACCTTGAGACTGGAGAAAATCATGGATGAAACAAAGGAAAAAATATTGTCGGCTGCCCTGGATCTTTTTTCAGAAAAAGGATTTACCGCTGTTTCAACCCGTTCAATAGCTGAAGCAGCCCAGGTAAACGAAGTAACACTGTTCAGAAGTTTTGGCACAAAAAGAGAACTTTATATCGAACTTTTTCATCGATTTTCAATGAAACCAGAAAATATAAAATTCCCAAGCTTTTCCGTGGATCAATTTCATGATGATATAAAGGAATTACTTCTGGAGATTGCCCACCTTTTTTTATGCAATATCAAAATCATCCGCATGAGTATAAAGGACATGAAAAAATTCCCGGAAATCGGTGAAGTGCTGCAAAAACAACCCAAGGTGCTTATCACCATGCTTGGCAAATATTTTCATAGTGCCAAAAAAGAATATGAACTAGCTGAGGAGCCCGACTCCCTGGCTGAAATCATGATTGTGTCCCTCATGGGTTCTGTCGTTCATCTACAGCATTATCAGGATGATCAAAAAACCCTGGACTTTGTTTCACGTTACATCAAAGTTCTTTTAAAGAGCATTTCGCGAAAAAAGGCGCAATAGGGAATGTGGGGTGTGCTCATTGCTAATAAGGTTGTTTCACAACCTCGAAACACGAGGCGGTCGCGATAAATATGGCACCACTTAACCACTCCACCCCAGGTAACGCCCAGGAAAATATATTAAACAGATGCAAAATATTTATAGTCACAAAAGCTTTTTTACCATATACTATTGTTTCATGTTGATTCATCTGGGTCCGAAATCCTGATTTCAGCTGACAAAATAAAGCGGCCGGGTTTCACGAATTTTTAACCGGATTCAAAGAATATCATTATCTGACTCAGGATAACATCATGATTATCTCAAAAAAAATACAAGGAGCTTTTATGAAACACCTATCTATGGCAATCATCATTCTAGGGGTCTTACTCTTCAGCTGCACCCATGAGCCAATGCTCGAAGAAAATCCACTAGAACTGGAAAATGAAATTAAGGCCGAGGCCCCTCTTGAAGATCCGGCGCCTGTGCCCATGAAAAATCACTCTTCAAAATGGTCAAAGCCGACCCACACCAATGTGATGGCTGTCTGTGCCTCCCAATGGGGTCTTTCTTCTGCTCGTTCCGCCCAAATGGCCGCTGCTTCGGAAATGCCCGATGTTTACCAATCAGGGATTGAAAACGCTTACAACCAGCAATGGTCTCATGCTTATCTCTACACCATCTGGGGCATCCAGATCTGGGGCGATGCTGACGACGATTGCCATGACAATATAGACGGCGATTCCGGCGAAAGCGAAAGCCCCGAGGGTTACAATGGCAAATGGGCTGGTTATTATTATAACCAGGGTAACCAATCCATGGGTGACTGGTATGTTGGCTATGCCGGACACTTTATGCAGGATGTGGGGTTGGTGCTTCATTCTTCACTGCCCTCTCTGGCCATGCTGACTCATCATTTTGATTATGAAGCATGGGTAAACAATAACCTGACTCAAGGCCATAATTTCCTGGCCATGGTTTCAGCTGATTACAATTATTATCCGGTAACAGACCTTAAACAGGGCATCAAGAATTGCGCTTATGGTTCATCCTACAGTAATTCTGACTTGGGCGAAAACAGCTGGGATGCTTATGTGGATTCAGGTTATCCCACAGGAACCGGAACCGGCTCCTCTGCTCTTGTCAATTACACAGGTCAGATGCTGGTACGGGCTGCCCGCTTTACCAAGGGGATGATTAAATATGCCCTTGATAAATATGGACAGTGGAACTCAAACTACTGAGAACGTTCAGGCCCGGACAATCCGGGCCTGATTTTTCATAACACTTCTCCGGAATATCACAAGAAAACTCATGACCACCCCATAGTAAAACAGACTACAGAAAAGCCCTTTATGCTAATCAGCTGAACCATGATTGCTGTTTTTTTTCAAGATTTATTCGCTTCAGGGCTTGTAAGGATAAGCAACTTTGGCTATGATTTTTTTCATGGCTAAAATAACAGGAATTCTGCTTTTTACACTTTTACTTTTAGGAGCATGCTCAAAACCAGTGCTCCTGTCCCTTGAAGAACAGGCAGCCGCTCTGGAGGCCATGGAATACCAGGCCCAGGCAATCAAGGCTTCCATGAATGACAAAACAGCTGAGAATTTTCTCGCGGCTTATGATGAGTATTATGATATAAAAATCAGCAAAGTAGAAAAAGCCATGGAATATCTGGAAAAAGCTGTCAAAAGCAATTTATCCCGAAATGAGTTAATTCATCTGGTAAAAATCGCGGAAACCGCCCAGGATGAAAAACAGCTCCTGGATATTTTAAAAGAATTATTTACCCGTTTTCCTGATTCCAAACTGGACAGGCGGCTTTTGAAAATATATTTTCCCAACGCTTACTTGCTCGAACCCGAAATAGTTGAAAAATATGTAGACTTGAAGGTTTTTGTGCCTGTGGAACAACTGGAATGTTATTACGCGCTGGCATTAGGCTTCGCGGAAAAGGGTGAAGCACAACAAGCGGAAGCTTATTTATCCAAAGCCCTGGATCTTTATAATGAATTAGCCGCTCAAGGTCCTCAGAGAAACACACTTCACCATGTCCGCGATGCCGGGCTTAAGTCCTTTATTGAGTACAAGCTGGGAAATGTTGACACGGCCCGGGACATTCTGAGCCAGACAAAGAAAAAATTCACCGATGAATATTCCCAGGTACAAATCGCCCTTTTTGAAAAACGCCTTGAAATCATGGGCAACGAAGCAAGGCCCATTGAATACCAATTCTGGATTAACAGTGACAACCCCATGGATTTTTCAGCCTTAAAGGGCAAGGTGGTACTGATTCATTTTTTTACCTGGAACTGCGATGCCTGTAACACGGCGCTTCCTCTGATCAAGGGCCTGGAAAAACAGATTAAGCGTGACGACTTCGTTATTCTTGGAGCAACCCAGTACACTGGCGACAAAAGCTTCACTGAACTCCGGGAATACAGTTACTTGAAGGACCACTATTTAAAGAAAAGGGGAATTACCTGGCCAGTATGCCTGACCCGAAACGACGGGATGGATGATTACGGAATCAGCAGCTATCCTGTTTACATTCTCATCGACAAACAGGGCAATGTGGTTGACGGCTATTATATTTCCAACTTTGCTTATCTCCAAAACAGAATTATAGGGCTATTGGAAAAGTGATTGTATTTTCACGTACAGGGAACCAGAAAAACCATGTTTAACTATGCAAAAAAAAACAAATCTTTTCGAGAGAATAGAGTGAAGTCATAGGAATTCAAAATAAAGGGCCGTTTAAATTTGTTGTCCGGAAAATTTTCAAACTGGAAAAACACTAACACAGGGTCTTTTCAAAAGTTATATGCCGGCCAAGAAAATACAAGTCCTTGCCAATCCAGGCAATCCCGCTTTTAGGCCCTGGCATTCTCTTGATTTTACAGGTAAACTGAAAACTCGGGAATGAGTTTTTACGGATACTGATCAAAAAAGATTCTCCCAATAATAAAATGTAAAAGGAAAAGACAATGTTGACAAAAATAAATCAATTCCTTCAAAGCCAAGCCAGTTTCCGCTTGAAAATTATTTTTGCGGCGGTCCTTGCGTTAGGCGTAAGCGCCGCATACTTGCCTATGGCAGAGGCGGGTTGGGTTTATGATGATTTGAATCTCGTCAAACCAAGCCCGGCGCTGAAAGACTTATCCGGACTAATCAAATCCATTTCAACCGATCTCTACACTCAATCAGGTTCACGCCTGGAGGTTAGCCCTTACTGGCGCCCTTTAACCATGGCATCCTACTGGCTGGATACCCGCTTTGGCCAAGCCCCCGAAGCGCTGCACATTGGAAATATCATCCTCCAAAGCCTGGCCGCGTTTTTACTCGCCCTGGTTATCATGCAGCGACTCAATGGAATGACCGGTCTTATCGCAGCCATTGTAGCTTCGGCCTGGTGGGCCCTTCATCCTGTGAATGTGGAAGTCGCGGCCTGGATATCCTGCCGTTACGATATTTTAACCGGGCTAGCTTTACTTGGGATTCTGGCCATTCCATGGCGGCCCGGCCCATTACAAGCCGGTCTTTTTGGTCTTGTTTTTCTGGCCGGTCTGTTTTCCAAAGAGGGCTTTACGGCCATGGCTGCCGTTATTGTTGCCATGGATTTTGCCGATAAAAGACCAATTCGCCAGGCGGTACAGAGATGGATAGCCATAGCACTCAGTTTTGGCATATGGTTAAGCCTTCGCGCCATCATCGGCATCAAGGGTTTTGATTTTCCACCATTGGAATCAATATTCATGATTATCCGTAATTATCTGGAATCCATTTCCATTTATTTCTGGAGAGCCTTAGGTTTTTCAACACTGACGATTTCCCATCCATTCAAGGCTGAAGGATTTTTGGGTGTTCTTGCCGGTATCATCATTTTGTCGGGACTTCTTATTCTGGCGCTTCGCTGGAAGCCCGCAAAAAACAATCCTGTACCGGACAAATCAAAAAACGCACGCCCCTTGATAGTGCCTGTTGCCATATTTCTGGCCGGGCTTGTTCCCATGGCTGGCGCGATGACCATGTTTGCCGAAGCGCCGGAACGCTATTTTTATATTCCTTCAATTGGTTTGGCTCTGTTATTGGGGGAGTTCATCGCTAATGGCTTTACCCGAAAAAATAAAATTGTCAAAATACTCATCCCTTCAATCATTCTGATTCTGATTATCATCGGTATTGTTCGCCTTGAGGACCGCCTAAGCGACTGGAGAAACGATAAAACACTCTGGACAGCTGCTCTGAAAAACGACCCACAGGACGCCCAGGCCAATTACAATATGGCCATAGCAGATGGTCAAAAAGGCAATTGGGGCGATGCCCGATCCAAAATCCAGATTGCAGCCCAAGCAAACCCGAATTCAGCTCGAATTGCCAGTGCCTATGCCTGGATACTTTTAGAAACAAATGATTTTGTCGGGGCAGTTCGTGAAGCAAAACGCGCGACCTTTCTTGGGCCCTATTTGCCAAACAGCTGGTATTATCTGGCCTACGCCTTGCATAAAACAGGCGATCATGGCGAAGAATTAAAGGCTTGGGAAGAACTCCTAAAAATCGCGCCAGATTATCCAAACGCGCGCGAAGCAAGAGACCAGGCTGCTTGCGAAGCAAGAGGGGGAACAGACTGTTATTGACAGGAAGACCCATGAGGGTCCTGGCATAATGGGCTGATTGCGAATGTCAGTACTTTTGCAATCAGTCCCTTTATATTTATAAATAAAGTAAGTATTCAGCCATTATCAATAAAATGCTAAACGATGTCATTCTAAGGAGGAACAACTTCTAATCAATTATGTTTCAGGAGATCGCGCATTTATGTTCCATGTAAACCCTTTGTAAACAAAGCAACTTGTCATATTTCAAGCGAAATCCTTCACTCCGCTTCGCATTGTTCAGGATGACAACAGCCTGCTAAATAAAAACAACAGTATTATAAGGGCCCTTTAACAAACATCGCCTTTGTCGATAGTTTTGTTTTTGTGGCGTAATTTTTAAAACGGAAAAAAAAGACCTTTATCATAGCCTCTAAAACCATAAACTTTGATATTTTTGATTTGCCCTTGGTGCGCTCGTAAAAAATAATGGGAAGCTCTGATATTTTTAAACCGCATTTTGAAAAAGCATAATTCATTTCTATCTGAAATCCGTAACCCTGGGTTTTGATTCGTCTTAAATCGATCACTTCCAGGGCCTTACGCCGCATACATTTAAAACCACCAGTGAGATCATTGATCTTTATCCCTGTCGCAAAACGAGCATAGGCATTACCAAACCATGATAAAATAAGCCGGGAAAGCTGCCAGTTGACAATGCTGATTCCATTTAAATAACGGGAGCCAATAACAACATCATGGTCCTTGATTTTTTCGAGCATTGCCTTTATATACACAGGTTCATGGGACAAATCCGCGTCCATTTGAATAATGATATCAGCCCCTTCAGACAGGGCTTTTTTAAAACCCGCGAGATAGGCGCTACCAAGGCCTTCCTTGTATTCCCTGTGCAGCACATCTATTTTCACGTTTTTCATCTGTTCCACAATAGCACCTGTACCATCAGGAGAATTGTCATCTACCACCAGTATATGCAATTCAGGGTATAAAGCCTGAAGTTGCTCTATCAAGGTAAGAATATTGTCCTTCTCATTATAAGTGGGGATCACACAGATAGTTTTCAACATGATTAAAGCGACTCCTTTGCGTCGGACACAGCGAATGTCCAAAGATGATTAGCGAAAAAATTGACCACACTGGCAAACAGGATACCTGAAAAGGAAGCGCTTAATTTCCAGAAGATTGGTAATTCACTACAAGATAAAAAGATAAACTTCCTTAAAAATAGAATTGACGCGGCGGCAATCAAAAACTGCAAACCCGCCGAAACCAGACTAGCCAGGTAATATTTTAGCAAATGACTAAAAAAAGGCGCCGATTCTTTTAACCTGCGGTCCTTCCAGGTCCAAAGATAGTTTAGAACATAATTGGAAAATATGCTTATAATAATTGCCAAGGCAATGGAGATCACGCTTCCGTAAGTTTCTCCCAGGGTTTTGGTAAAGAGCAGATTGCCCAACCATACAATTGAAAGATTAACAAAGGATCCGCTCAAGCCAACGATAAAAAATTTAAGCATTCTCTTTTTATTGGAAAATATTTTTTTCATAAACGTCATGATTCTTGAATTCTTAGTTTCTTTATACAGCATTTCTCCAAACAAGTCATTCGGTCAATAATCCATTTTTACATAATTCAAAAACACGGAAAGAGTACTGGAAAAACTCCTATAACAAAAAGATAAAAAGTATTGTACTTGTTTAGCTAAATCGCAATTCGGCTACTAACGCGTTAGGGATAGAAGGCATGGCTTGCGATTTTTTCAAAAATTGCAAGC
>JAFGWI010000190.1 GCA_016937215.1 Spirochaetales bacterium
GCGAATGCAACCAAAGGATTTCGAAGCGAAGCGAAGTTATGGAAAGCCTGGCCTGCTGTAATGAAATGAAAGCAGGAAACGCCCAACCTAGAACCAGCTAAACAAATAAAAAAAAGTAAAAGGTATTTGATCAAATCCCTTTCCCTGTCTATAGTAGAGACAACTAATAAAGGAGCTGTGTATGAGTTTTCGTATCGAAAAAGACACCATGGGTGAAATAAAAGTCGAAGAGAATTGTCTTTGGGGAAGCCAAACCCAAAGGTCTCTGGTAAATTTTAAAATAGGAACGGAGAAAATGCCCATTGAGGTGGTTCATGCTTTGGCTCTGGCAAAAAAAGCAGCAGCCATGGCCAACCGGGAAATCGGTGTGCTCGACGATAAAATTTGTCAATTGATTGTCCAGGCTGCTGATGAGGTGATATCCGGCCTGCTGGATCATCATTTCCCCTTGGTTGTGTGGCAAACAGGCAGCGGCACCCAGACCAACATGAACGTGAACGAGGTGATATCCAACCGGGCCATTCAAATAGCCAACGGAATCCTGGGGTCAAAGTCACCGGTGCATCCCAATGATCATGTGAATAAGAGCCAGTCCTCAAATGATATTTTTCCCGTGGCCATGCATATTGCCGCGGCTCTATCAATAAATAGCTCTTTGGTCCCTGCTTTACGAAATTTTATCCAGACACTGGAAAAAAAATCAGAAGAATTCAAAAAGGTGATCAAATGCGGCCGCACCCATTTGCAGGACGCGGTTCCTATCACTTTAGGTCAGGAATTTTCGGGATATTCCGCACAATTGACCGCCTGCCTCGACCGTGTGCAGAGGTCGGTAAAGGAATTGTATGAAATACCTATAGGCGGCACAGCAGTAGGAACAGGCTTGAACGCGCCCCATGGTTTTGATGAAAAAACCGCCTTTTTTATTAGCCAGCTTACAGGCCTGCCCTTCAGGGCTGCAGTGAATAAATTCAGCCTAATGGCCGCCCATGATATTTTTGTCCAGGCTTCGGGCAGTCTAAACACAACAGCTGCTGCTTTAATGAAAATTGCCAATGATATACGCTGGCTGGCCTGTGGCCCCCGCTGCGGTATTGGCGAGCTGATATTGCCTGAAAACGAACCCGGTTCATCGATTATGCCAGGCAAGGTGAATCCGACCCAGGCCGAAGCCATGACCATGGTCTGTGCCCAGGTCATGGGCAATCATAGCACCATCAGCATCGCCGGTTCTCAGGGAAATTTTGAATTGAATGTTTACAAGCCGGTAATTATTTACAATTTGCTGCAGTCAATATCAATTTTATCGGACAGCATGGAATGCTTTGAGGAAAAATGCCTTAGGGATATTCGGGTCAATCAACAGAAGGTGGCTGAATATCTGGGGCAATCGCTCATGCTGGTGACCGCCTTAAACACCCACATCGGCTATGATAATGCCGCCAAGATTGCCAAAAAAGCCCATCGCAGCCATCAAACACTTAAGGAAGCAGCCTTGGAACTGGAACTGGTGAGTGAAAGTGATTTTGACACCTGGGTGGATCCCAAAAAAATGGTTTAAGAAAGATACACACATTTTTAGCCAAGATAAGCTGTATCCAGTTCACCGGCAAAATTCCGATTGAGCACCTTTTTGATGTTTTTATAACTCTCGTGTTTTAAAGCCCACATCAATTTAACCGAGAGCATTTCCAGACTCTGGTCAAAGCCTTCTATTGTTCCGGCATCAAGGGCTTCCTTGCCTTCGGCGTAGCTTTTCATCATGGTCATACCATGAAGGCATTGGGAACAGACAATTACCGGGACCTTCAACTCTCCGGCCTTTTTAAAAAAGGGCTTGAAATTTTTGGGTATGTTCCCGGTCCCAAAGGCTTCGATAATAATGCCCTTTATTTTTTTGTTCTCAAGCAAAAAAATCAGATCAGTGGGGTCGATGCCTGGGGTCAGTGAAATCGTCACAATATCAGAACAAAAACCGGTTTTCAATTTGGGCAGGGATTTCTTGCGTTTGGGAATTTGACTTCCCAGATGGATTTTCAAGCGCACCTCGCCCGCGTCCAGGCGATTCACCGTACGAAAGGCATCGAGACGGGATTCCGAAGACTTTGTGGCCCGCGTACCGGAAATGATTCTCTCATCAAACAGAATATATACGCCTGAAAGGTCCATCGAAGCAAGCTGCACGGCATTGATGAAGTTCCGGGATGCATCGGAATTCAGCCTGTAGCCCGGAATCTGGCTGCCGGTCAATATCACTGGTTTGCCAAGATTTCCAAGGCAAAGGCTTAAAGCGGCCGCCGTGTAAGCCATGGTATCGGTTCCATGGGTTATGACAAAGCCGTCAAAATCCGCGTAGCGCGCGTGAATAATTTCAGCCATTTTATCCCAATGAGATGGCTGCATATTGGAACTGTCGATGTTAATGACCATTTGTATTTCCAGATCAGCCATGTCCAGCAATCGAGGCTCAAGCTCAATCAAAACATTTAAAGCCTCTTCTTCGTTTGGCGGTACCAGGACACCCCTTTTGTCTTCTTTCATGATAATGGTGCCTCCGCAAAAAAGGACCATGATATGGGGTTTGGATTTGATGTTTGCTTGCTGTTTCATAAAACAATTTGCCTCCTATCGATACTTCAATCGTTCAATCACGGTTACACGATTCTAATCTCCCAAAAACTTATTCTTTTTGTTCAAAGAAAATATAGCCATGGACTTGTTTCCAGAGCTCTCACACAGGCGTGGAAATAAATAAAGATTCCCGGTAACCATTATTTGAGCGTTGCCTGATTAGCCCAGGGGCTTATCAGGACAGGCTTTCCGCCCTCTGGTCATAAATGCTTTGTTGAACTGTTTTAGAAAAAACATTTCACCTGGCTCCAATGCCTAATATATTGAATCAAATGGCCTGTTATAGACCAGCAGGACCCATTTTTCCCGGAACATACCAATAAAAAAGCAT
The DNA here is from genome assembly GCA_016937215.1 of Spirochaetales bacterium. Lineage (GTDB taxonomy): Bacteria > Spirochaetota > Spirochaetia > SZUA-6 > JAFGRV01 > JAFGWI01. Next base: position 2,963 of record JAFGWI010000190.1, read on the forward strand.
CTGTTTTCGAAAACAATGAATACCGACCGAATCTGAAAGAACCGGGGCATTATTGATAATTCTAAGCCAATACAGTTTAAAATGCAAATTCAGCAGAATAATTAAGCGCTAAACTGGGGTGAATGGCCTCATATTTACAATTCCCTCAGAAGCAAACACATCTGAGGGAAAAACAAAGGGTAAAAAAAAGTATTTCCTTTTAATTATTCAGACGTTAAATAGGGCAATTGCCTGAAACTGGATATAGCAAAGGCTGTAATATTTTTACGACTATAGTCCAGATATCCAGTGGCCTAGTGCATTGCCAGCGCTGCTTTTACTTGAGGCCTCTTGGCCGAACATTTCAGTATCTCTGGTAAATGCGTCTGTTTCAGAATTCACAGAGCACCCAGCCAGTATAAGATTAAACAATATGCTACCAATTCCGGACACAAAAGATTTTGTGAAATTCATAATAACTCCTTTTTTTATCAGGTCTTTTCTTTTCAATAAACAGTGATTTTCCGCAACACATCAAGGGTTAAACTGTCGCGAGATTCAATTATGATTGAGATTTTAACGCGACAATTTCATGAAACACTATCCGATTTGGTATGTTTGTCTGTACACTTTGGTATGTTCGATGGCATTTTTAACAATATTTTTTTTAATATAAAATGAAAAAATAATATACCTTTTAAAACTTTTCTGCTATAATCACTTAATTTAATTATTATGAGGAGTGCATATGAAAAAAACCAAAAGTACTATTTTATTAATGATGATACTATTCATCGGTTTCATGACCTTTAACAGTTGCTCAGGACTTAATGAACCTGTTATTGACGAAGCAGCTGTTGAAGCTGAATTAAATCAGGAATTAGCGGTTATTATGAATATTTATCAAAAAGCCCTATTAACTGATGATCCTGACTCTGTGGACGAATTAAAAAATGCTTTGGAAAATTTTGACGCGAAATATGATTCAAACCTGGCAGATGATTTTAAAGCCTCTGTTCAAAGCTCAAAATTAACCGATCCCATTAAAAATCTTCCGCTTATTGAAAATCTGCCTATCAACAAGGATGGCGACGTCTATTTGTCCGGCGGTGTGAATTCATTGGTAAATTATCTGATAGATTGGGTCGGCCCGAATGTTACCGAAGGAAATTACAACCATGGTGCCATTCTTGACCTGAACAAATTCGATCCCACCAATCTGGATGGTCCCTGTTTTCACACAGCTGTTTTAAAAGGCGCTGGCTTTGAAACACCCATGAACTGGAAGAAAAAGCAAAACGTTTCTGTTTTTACTTCAAAAACCGCTCTTAACGCAGCAGCTTTAAACAGTGCTCAATCCGCGATGGATTATTATTGTAACCCGAATAACACCAATCAATCCTATGGATTCTTTAAAAACAAAGTGGATTTCTTCAGCCTTGTTACCAAAGAGGACAATTACTGGTGGTACTGCACAAAAGTTATATGGAGAATCTACAATGATCTCGGCATAAATATTGACTCCGACACATCGGCTATTGACTGGACAAAGTCCGGTTTATACTCTGTGGTAAAAGCATACTATAAAGTTCGTTATTTCTGGAGTTCAAGCAAAGCAAAAAAAGCCTTGAACGACTACATTGACAAGGCCAGAAAAACCATTGTTCTGGCAGAAGAAATTTATTTTTCAAATCAGCTTTCAAAGAAATTCGAGATCATCCGATAACTTTTTAATGAAAGACAATAGATTAATGATCAGGTTTGCCGTTCTGGCAAGCCTGATTTTGTTGACAACTTGTGTATCTCAGGAATCAATAAATTCAGAGACATTAATTTTTCCATTTATAAGAAAAATATACTCATACCATCCTCAAGATAAAGAACTTTTAGAGTTGGAAAAAGGGTCTTATCAATTTTCCCGCTATTATTATCAAGGAAATCAAAATGTCTGGCTCAGCTCAAAAAATGTTTCGAGCGAAAAAAAAGAACTTCTATCATATGTATTAAAAACAAAAAAAATCAATATGATCAAATCGGGATACTATCTGGAAATAATACCATTGGAAAAATATGTTATTTTCCTGGTTAATTCATATACCCCGAAATCGGGATTCCCCTATGAAATCTACAAATACCAGGGAAGCAAACTGGAAGCAAAACCTCTTCTCAAAGGCCATATCGATTGCATTATCAGCGATATTCTTTCAATAGACGATAAAATCATCATCAGCGGCTCGGACGGTGATGACACAGTAAATTCCGTTTATCTTGTGAATATGAATACAGAACAAAAACAAATCAAAACCATTTTTACAACTCCCAAAAACAAGGATTTCATAAAATTGCTTAAGTCACCAAAAAATCTAGTTTGTTATTTGTCACAACAAAAATGGTCTGAAACAGCGGATCATTCCATCTGGCATACTCCTTTGGAGTTTCTTGAAACCAACGGAACCACCCGGTGGAAAACATATAACAAACCAATAGATGAATACTCGGGGCTTTTCTCTTTTTTTGGCAAAGGATTTGAAAAGGATGATTTTCTGTTTATTCCGGCGATTAACAGGGAAAATGAATGCAGTCTCTTCATTCTGAACCTGTCTCGGGAGGATTCGCCAATCACCCTGTTTCCCTTGCCAACCGGCTTGTATTCCAGGATTAACAACGATTCTCTTTTGAACAACGAGGATTTCTGTTTTATAGCCTATAATTATTATCAGGACCAGAATCTGTTCCGCTTTCTGCATTTTCTTTATGACAGCGGCAACAATGAACTCACGATAATAAAAAATGCTGTTCTCGATTTGTAACAGCTTCCCGATAAAAACAGAAAACAGGCAAGTTAAGCGCAAAGGCATGGTTCTTGCTCTGCGCCCAATTGTCTCAGGGAAATATCCTTATTACAGGTCCGGTTCTGACAAGGGTTTTTCTTGCCCCTGGACTTTTCAATAGGCTTCATAAACCGCGTTAGGGATGGGAGCCGGGCAAGCTTTTTTTTCAAAAAAAGCGAAGCCAAGCGTTTTTGTTCTGATAATTTCAGAACAAAAACCTTCGAAGGCAAAGCCGGAGCGGCGGAACAGCCCGACCCAAGGCCTATTTCCCCTGGGAAAAGGCCTGGGGAACGCCCACATCCTGCCTTTTATAAACATATATCAATAAATCGATAAAACAGCAAATTTTTATGGCCTTTGGAACTTTTGGGAGGTATATTAAAAGCACAGCCTATTTTCGATAAGTTTATAAAAGATACAGGAAGATTGAATGACGAAAGCAACAGGTGTAATACTTCTTTTGATGGGCTTCTTTTTTGCCTGTGAAGAATTGCCATTAGCTGAAAATAGTATCAGCAAAATATCCGGGCAACTCAATTATGTCCATGTCTTTGACAGTAGCAATTTACAGAACACTATGGAAAATCCTTTAAAGGGTTTTGTTCCGTTTATAGGGACAATTAGTTCTTTCCCCCATTCCATGGAGTATTTTGATTTTCCTTTGTCAAAAATTCTCACAGCCAGGGAAAAAGCAGATTTTTCCTATTTCGAAACAGGGCTTAATCAAGTAGCGGCGCGGGGTAATCAGGCGGTATGCCGGCCTTTGCTCGACATTCCTGGTGAACCGAGCGGAATACCGGACTATCTTATAAAACTGGGCCTTAAGACCACCTATTATTCCGATTATGGTGGTGGCCATTCTCCTGACTATGAGGACCCGGAACTGATCGCGGCATTGGTTTATTTCATAAACCAATGGGCCAAACACTATGATGGTGATCCGCGTATTGGATTTATTTCCCTGGGCCTCCTGGGTTTCTGGGGAGAATGGCACACTTGGCCCTATAGTTATTTATTTGCTTCAAGTTATACTCAGGAAACTGTTATTTCCACTTATGAAGCTGCTTTCACCCACACAAAATTACTCATTCGAACCCCTAACAAGTACACGAAGAAAAGCTCCATAGGTTTCCATGATGATTCCTTTGCCTTTTCCACCTTACCCACCACTAGCTGGAATTTTGTTTCCATGCTCGACAAATATGAGGTTTCCGATGCCTGGCAAAGCCGTGTCATAGGCGGAGAATTGCGGCCGGAAATACAAAAGCTGATCTGGATTCATCCCGAAAGCTGCCCTGAAGATTACAGAGAGGCTTTGGATATGACTCATGTTTCCTGGTTGATCAATCAAACTGTTTTTACATCCGATTATGCTGCCTGGCCGAATATGGCCAAAGAATCGGCTTTAAAAGGGGCCGCGTTAACAGGCTACGATTTTTTTGTGTCATCCTTATCGCTTCGAGATAATCTTGATCACAGCGCGGAACTGGCTCTGGAAATTGAAAACAAGGGAATCGCGCCTTTTTATTACCATTGGCCACTGTTAATCAAATTAACCAGCTCCTCTGAAATTATCGCGGATAGCCGATTGGATATTGAATGGCCTTTACTTATGCCAAAGGAAAGAATTACAATAAAGATTGATTTGGCTTTACATTCAGATATCTTTATTGAGGATTACACCCTGTGGCTGAAAATAGAAAACCCCATGGCCGGCGGCAAACCGCTTTTGCTGATGAATCCTCAAAGCAAAAGCCATAACCAGGGTTGGATAGCTCTTTTGAAATTTCAGGCTCAACCATGATTTTCTGACTCATCGCTTATGCCTTATTTAGTTTTAACGAAAATGAATGCCTTGAACGCTTTGAGGGCTGACTATTTTTCAGGGTCGCTCTAAATCGGGCGATTTCTTAATTTATATAGCCTCTCAAGAAAAAATTAAAAGTGTATATGTTCAGCTAATGAATTTTGGGCGTTGCCTGCTTCCATTCCATTCCAACAGGCCGGGCTTTTAGGTTGCATGGACATAGTGAATCCTAATGAAGATTCACGCCACATAGTGAATCCCAATGAAGATTCACGCCACATAGTGAATCCCGATGAGGATTCACGCCGCCGAGCAGCAAATCGAAGATTTGTAACCAGGCCCGCCACTTCGCTTTCGCTTCAAAGGTTTTCCAGCTAAAATTATCAGCTGGAAAACGCTTTGTTAACCCATTTTTTAAAAAATGGGTTAACATGGCCTCAATCCCTAACGCGTTTCTCGCGAGATTTCTAATGAACTAAACAAGTACAAAAAATTTAGTTAATAAATGAAAATCCCGCGATGGAATGATGGCAGCTGCTTTCCACAATGAATTATAAAATTCCAATTTTATTAAAAAGCAGGAAAAAGGATTTCACAAATCCTTAGTTATAAACGAATAATGTCGCTGGTTTCCAAGAAACAAACAGAAATACGGATTTTTTTATCTCTATTCACACAAATAGCCTTGATAAGGTCCATGAAAAAATACTTAAATTGGAGTCGGAGAATTATTTCTCTATCAAACTTGATTCAGCTTAAGGAGAAAAATGATGAAGATAACAGGATTGTTTGCCCTGGTATTCATGCTTTTCAGTTGCTCCATGATAAGTATGTATTTACCATCTGAAGGCAATTTGGATAGTTCCCTGAAGGGGATGGTTTTTATTAATGAAGTTTCGGCTACCCATCCCGATGATGATGATTGGGTAGAAATCTACAACGCTTCCGATTCCTCGGTTGACCTCTGGGGTTTTGGTTTTAGCGACAAACCATTGGACCCTCTCCAATGGAGCTTACCGCTTCATTCAATAATCGCGGGAAAATCTTATCTGGTCATTGAATTTAACGGAAAAGCTGACAGCCCCAGTTTTGGATTAAAAGATGCTGACCCACTCATTCTCAGCACTCCTGACGGGAAAACCACCATCGACTCCCTTGGTTCCATACTGGATACAAATACGGCTTCCTTTGGCCGAAGCTCCGACGGTGCCGACACCTGGACAAGCTTCACCACTCCCACCAAAGGAGGGCCCAACTCATGAAAAAGCGCTTTTTAATTGTCATGACAATGATGATTCTTCCTCTCTGCGGCCTCAGCGCCATTGATTTGTTTATCGAGGACAACGATTTAAAGGCGGAAATCAATCTGGATTTTTCCCAGGGCTTTTATGCTTCCTATGAAGATTGGAACCTGTGGATTTTGGCCCCGGAGTTTGGATTGGAATTGATCGGTGAAAAGGGGCCGGTAAAAATCGAATCCGCTCTTGATTTTTCAGGTCTTTTCACAGGCGAGTATAATGAAATTCTAAAAAAAGCAGCCTTGTACTGGGATATAAACGATGATATTCAAATATGCCTTGGCCAATTTAAAAGCCCCTTTGGTTTTGAAATTCAGCGGGGCCAGAGCAAACGCCCCTATTCTGGCCATTCCCTTTCATCAAAAAAAATGGCTCCCGGCTATTCGCGCGGCGCTTCCTTTAAAACTAAGGATTTTTTATCACTTTTGGATATTGAAGCCGGCCTTTTCAATGGAGGAAAGATCAGCGATGAAGACAGCACCCTCACCAAACTGCTGGCCGCAGGGTCGCTCAGCGCGGGTTTAGAACTCAGTTCAATCGCCTATATAATGATAGGCTATTCAGGCTTTCTGAACAGCTTTTTTTTACCAGCCTATTATTATCAATTCGGCCAATCCCTTTGCCTTCAAGTGGATCTGAATTTCGGCTCTAAAAATGATTTTACCTTTTTTGCTGAATTCATGGAACACCTGGATGATTCCCTTGCCTTGAACCATCACCCCCTGTGGAGTCATGGCCTTTTTACATCATTGGAATTTCGAATATCGGCCTTTGAGCCTTTTATCAGCGCCGAGCATTACAAGGAAAATCTAATGCTATGGTCTTCTGATGATTCATTAAAGGGATCAGCAGGATGTAATGTGTACCTTGAAGATGATATTAAAATCCAGGGCCAATATAATCTGACCCTTACTTATTTGGATGGCTTTTTAAATCATGAAATTGAGCTCAACTTTTTCTATAGTTTATAATAATTAATAAAACAAGAGAAAATGACAGCTTGAATTTTAGTGAAAACAGAATTTTCCCAGAGTCGTTGCAAAGGAAAGTTTATTTTTCTTAAAGTTTCACTTTTATTCAGCTGTTTTTTCTATTAGCTGAAAAAAGTTGAGCCGCCTGATCACATTATAGGATGAGCGGAGCAGAAATCCCGTTTTTCCTGACACGAGGTTTTTATGTTTCGGCCCGGAGCCTCAGTCTCAGCTGCCCGGAAACTGAGGCCGCGGGGTCCACTTATCAGCTTGAGTACAATGCCTGGGTAAACAACAAAATCTCCTTTATGGTTGGCCATAAAGGATAAACACGGCAATAACTAATCAAGCTCGGTTAACTATTAGGCATAGGGTATTGCTGCCAATTAAAGCACTATCTATACTCTGGACTTAACCATGGTTATCGACGATTCCAAGGTTAAATGGTGTTTTTCAAGGGATGATCCGGCACAGAAGATGGTATTCATATCAATAATGTCGCCTTAACACTGCAATAACTCGCATTAATTATTTACTCACCCATTACTTGCACATAAACCCGGCGCTGTCTGGGACGGTTATCATGGTCAATCAAGATAAGCTGCTGCCAGGTTCCCAGAACCGGCACACCACCTGCAAGCGGCAAAGTGACCCCCGGCCCCATGAAGCTGGCGCGGATATGGGAAAAACCATTATCGTCGCCCCAGGTTTCTGAATGGCGCGAATGCATGTTGTGAGAAGCAAAGCGCTCCAGCTGATCGCGCATGTCCTGCACCAGTGCCGGCTCATATTCGATGGTTGTTATGCTGGCAGTGGAACCAATGGCGCTGACATTAACCAAACCAGCCTCCACACCCGATTCAGCGATAATGGCCTTCACTTGATCGGTAATATCATGAATGTCGGAATAACCCTGAGTTTGCAGTGAAATTTCTTTTCCATAAACCATCGATTGCCCTCCTTCTTTTATATGATATTTTTTGAATCCATGATAATGGTAACCGGCCCCCAATTTACAAGGCTCACATCCATGTCAGCACCGAATTCACCGCTGGGCACTTTTTGTCCCAAGTGAATTTCCAGCTGCCTGTGGAATTCCTCATAAAGGGGAATGGCGATGTTCGGCGGAGCGCTGTTACCATAATAGGGACGATTGCCCTTTTTGATGCTGGCATGTAGAGTGAACTGGCTAACGAGCAAAACCCCGCCATTCACATCCTGAACCGAAAGATTCATCACGCCGGAGTCATCGTTAAACACGCGTAACTGAGAGATTTTTTTTACAAGCCACTCTATGTCTTCAATTGTATCCTCTGGAATAATCCCCAAGAGGATTAACAAGCCCTGGCCGATTTCCCCTTTTACCCGCTTATCTATTTCGACTCTGGCGGATCTGACACGCTGTAAAACCACTTTCATGAAGGAGAGTATAACAAAAACTGTTTTTTTTGTCACGGCCTATTGTAGGCACAGAGCTGTTGGAGAGATTAATCATGAATATATAATGGTGTTTCCTGTACTTATTTGAAAGGTCAATACAATCGTTCGCATTTTGAATTTCCAGGGCTCTCTTTGATACTGAAGGGCCATTGCTGAAATTAGTAATCTACCATCAGCAATGGCTTTTTAAATAATTTGTACTTGTTTAGCTAAATCGCAATTCGGCTACTAACGCGTTAGGGATAGAAGGCATGGCTTGCGATTTTTTCAAAAATTGCAAGC